>CALAYR010000148.1 GCA_937894805.1 uncultured Acidimicrobiaceae bacterium
GGTCGAGAGCAGGCGCAGGGGAGTCAAGATCGGCGATGAGCTCATGCGTACGACGGCAATCAATAGTCCGAAGATCAAGACGAGAATTTCGCACACGATGAACATCCAAATGTTGGTGAGAAATCCTCTCCATATTGCCGAGAGGCCTTCACTGGGATCACCAATAAACGCTCGCCAAGCGTGACTCGGGCTGAGGAAGAATTCTCGGACGGCCTGACCGCCCGGTGCCATCCACAGTGCAAAGGCGAGAACGCCAATCACTGAAATCGTTGAGGCGATACTCGCCCAGCGAGCGTGCTGGCTACTGCCGAACCGACGATGACGGGCTACAAAAAGATGTGGCGCCCCCGGCCCAGAGTTCTGAGTCGAAGGCGCCACAAACGTAAGGATTTGTACTTGTTACTTAAGCAGTGGTACTGAGGTGTAGTCGCTGAGGTACTGGGTTGCGAGACGCTTCAAGGTGCCATCTGCCTTCAACGCAGCGATAGCTGAGTTCACGCAAGCCACCAGATTGGAGTTCTTCTGGAAGGTGACGCCGTAGTGCTCACCAACCGACTTGAACTGCCCAATCTGCTTGGCCAGTGGGTCACCGGCTTCCGTCGTGATCTGGTAGTTGACCATGTAGTTACCGGTTGGCGTGTCGACCACGATGGCGTCAATCTGCTTCGACTGCAGTGCCGCAACGGCGAGGTCGAGCGTGTTGTACGCACGTGGCGCCGTCTTGGGCTTGATGTACTTGGTGATGTAAGACATGCCCGTCGTGCCGACCTGGTCACCGAACTTGGCGTTCTTGAGTCCGGCGAGGGTCTTGACGTTGGCGTACTTGCTGGTCTTCAGTACAACAACTGACTGCTGAACGTCGTAGTAACTGTTCGAAAAGGCCACGGTCTTGGCACGGTCGGTCGTATAGGAGATCTCGTTGATGTCAAAGTCGTACGACTTGGCACCGGGGGCGTAGCTCGCGTCGAAAGGCACGGTGGTCCACTGAACCTTGGCATTGGTGAAACCAAGCTTGCGGGCCAATGCATACGTAAAGGCAGACTCGTAACCCTCGCCGTTGGACGGCGTGTTGTTGGAGAACCAGGGCTCCCAGACAGGGTTGTCTGTTCCAACGGTGAGCTTGCCGGGAGTCTTGTAGGTCGCAGTGTTGCAACCCTTCAGGCTGGTAGTAGCGCCAGCCGAAGTTGCCAAGGTGGCAGCGGTAAGGGCGGTGGCGCTCAGGGCGCCGGCAAGTGCGAGTCGAAGTGCACGCATGGTTCCAACTTTCTCAGGTCTGTGAATCCTGAACCCAATACTAATTACTGAGCAGTCATTCGGCGTCTAGGAATCCGTGGGGACCAGGACGATGGTGTCGATCAAGGCATTGATCAGCGCAATCCAGCCCGTATTGGAGACCCCCTCGAGAGTCATTTCGGCGAGCCAAAGCCCCAGGGTGTAGCTCTGAATAAGTAGTGAAATGGCGGCGGGGTCGAATTCATGGCGCACCCATCCCCGCTCCTGAGCCTCTCGAATCAAGTCGGCCAGTCCCGTAGTCAGTCGGTGCTGTTCACGGCCAAGAAGCTGCTGCAAATTGGGCCGCTGGGTTGCCAGCCCTAAGAGCTGGATTCGGTTGCGGCGGTCGGCTGATCGAAGGTCAGATTGGGTGGCCTCAGTCAATTGGTAAAGGTTCGCTCGAACCTCCTCCAACGTGGTCGCCTTGAGAAGGATTCCAGCGATAACGCTTACTGATTCATCGACGTACCGAGCGAATCGCACCGCTTGGGCCTCATCAATCAGGTGGCCGTAGTCGGGAAAGTGGTGGTAGAGGGACCCTTTGGAAATCTTGGATGTTTCGAGAACGAGGTCGGACGTCACCTTTTCCATGGGTAGTTCATCGAGGAGCCCTACTGCCGTGTCGATCAAGATCTGCTTGGTGGGGTGATTCGATGACATCCTGGTCCCTTGCGCGTAGACGAGTTTGAGTAGCCTACAAAATCAAGGCGTGTTTTCCTGAGGCAGTGAACACCGTCAGCTATGCAGGGTCCACAGGATGAGCAAGATGCCGGTCCGATTGGTGTTGCGGCGTGCAAATTCTTGCCTCTTTCGCACTCCAGTAAGTAGGGCTAAGATGACAAGCCTGGAGAGGTGGGTGAGTTCGGTTTAAACCACATTCCTGCTAAGAATGCGGCCTGCGAAAGTGGGCCCGAGGGTTCGAATCCCTCCCTCTCCGCCAGGAAGTAACCATCGCAGTAACGACGTATCTGGGATAAGGGGCACAATGCGGTACTGGGTTGAGACCCTCGGATGCCCCAAGAACCATGTCGACTCGGACAAGTTGTCGGGCCTACTGGGCGGCCAGGGCTACGTTCCGGCCGACTCGGCCGAAGAGGCCGATTTGGTCGTGGTGAACACGTGCGCCTTTATTGAATCGGCTCGCGAAGAGTCCATCGAAACCGTCCTCGAGATGGCCGATCGCAAGCTCGACGGTGCCCGCTTAGTTGTTACGGGTTGCATGGCCGAGCGCTATCGCGACGAACTCGCCGATGCCCTTCCAGAGGTTGATCTCGTAGCCGGTTTTGGCGAAAGCCTGACCACATCGACTCCCGTGAAGTTGGGCCAGCGCCCCACGTCGGAGTTTGACCTCCTCAATCTGCCCCGTCCCGCCGCTACGGCCCCATGGGCCTATTTGAAGATTGCGGAAGGGTGCGACCGCCGTTGTGGTTTCTGCGCCATTCCCACCTTCCGAGGCGACCAGCGCTCGCGCAGTACTGAAGATTTGCTCACCGAAACCCGCGGCCTCGTGGCCAGCGGCGTTAAGGAACTCGTACTCATCGCGCAAGACCTCGCCAGCTGGGGCAATGACCGCCGCCGCCACGCCCTAGGTGAGGCCGTGGAAGTGCTTGACGAGGGTGGCACCCAGCCTCTGGTGGAACTGACCCGTCAACTGACGGGAGAAGTCGAGCGTCTCCGACTCTTGTACCTCTACCCGTCGGGCTTGACCACGTCGTTGATCGAAACCATCCTCGCGACGGGCGTTCCTTACTTCGACCTCTCACTCCAACACGTCTCGCGCCCCCACGTTCGTCGAATGAAGCGATGGGGCGACGGGGACCGCTTCTTGGAACGCATTGAGGCCATCCGTCGCGCCGAGCCCAATGCCGCCTTCCGTTCCTCGTTCATTCTCGGGTATCCCGGCGAAACTGAAGACGACCACTCACAGCTCTTGGAGTTCATCGATGCCGCCCAGTTGGATTGGGCCGGCTTCTTCCCCTACTCGGCGGAGACCGGCACGACGGCCGCGTCCATGGACAATCAGATTCCTGTGGAACTCGCCATGGAGCGACTGCGCGAAGTGAGCGAACTGCAAGACGCCATCACGGCTCGTAAGCGCGACGATCTAGTTGGAACGACGCAGCGACTCCTGATCGATGAACCCGGGATTGCGCGCAGTGTGCGTGAATGTCCCGAAATTGACGGCGTTATCTTGGTGGATGATCAGATTCCAGTCGGCTCGATGGTTGACTGTCTCATTGTGGGCAGTCAGGGGACCGATCTTGAAGCGAGGCTCGCATGAGCGATGACAAGAAGACGTACGGCGAGACGGCCCTGCTGACGCCGGCCAATCTCCTAACGGCTTTTCGCCTCTTTATTACCCCCGTCTTCATCTGGTTGATTGTCTCGCACGGGGCATCATGGATTTCAACGGTGATTGGCTTCATCGCCGCCGTCTCGGACTACTTCGACGGCATCGTGGCCCGCCGCCAAGGAACGACCCGTTCGGGCGCATTTCTTGATCCCCTAGCCGACAAGGTAGTCGTACTCGGTTCGCTCTACGCCCTCGTGTACGAGCACTTCATGTGGCTTGTGCCGGTCTTGATTATCACGGCCCGCGAGCTGTGGATGACCTGGTACCGCAGCAAGATGAGCAAGCAGGGAATCTCGATTCCCGCCGGTTCGCTGCCAAAAATTAAGACCGTCGTCCAAGACCTCGCGATCGCCTTCTGCGTCATTCCCGGACTCACGAATGTCCATTGGCTCAACGTTGGAACGCTGTGGGTTGCGGTCGCGCTCACCATCATTACGGGCTATCAGTACTACGTCGGCGGAAAGAAATTGGTGGTCCAGTGAGAGTTGAAATTGTTGCCGTAGGGACCGAGTTACTACTCGGACAAATTGCCGACACCAACTCCCAGTGGCTCGGAGAACAGCTCGCCGCCAACGGGATTGCCTGTCACTTCCACCAACACGTCGGTGACAATCACGATCGCATCGTCTTGGCTTTTCGAACAGCACTGGCCCGCAGCGACGCGGTCATTGTCTGTGGGGGGCTCGGCCCCACCCAAGACGACATCACCCGCGAGGCCATCGCGGAAGTCATGAACGTGCCGCTGGAGCGCCGCGAGGAACTCGTTGCGGTAATTCAGGCCATGTTCTCCTCTCGAGGCCGAACGATGCCCGACAACAACCTTCTACAGGCCGATGTCCCTCGGGGCGCCAGCATCATTGAGCAGCGTCGTGGCACGGCTCCCGGTCTGATCTGTCCCGTGGGCCAAAAGGTGATCTACGCCGCACCCGGTGTTCCCTACGAGCTGTCGGAAATGTTCGAACGAGCCATCCTGCCCGATCTCAAGATGCGGTCCGGGGCCTCCTCAGTTATCACGAGTCGGGTCTTAAAGACGTGGGGGGCGAGTGAGTCAGGCCTTGCCGATGCCCTCTCGAGTCGATTTAACGCACTGGTCGATGACGACCGGGTAACGATTGCCTTCCTGGCTTCGGGTATCGAAGGCATCAAGGTTCGCATCACGGCCCGTGGTGATGATGATGCGCACGCGCAGGCTCTCCTGGACGCCGAAGAGCAGGTCGTCCGAGCCATCTTGAACGCCGCATTTGGCGACATCATTTTCGGCACAGACGATGAAACTATGGAGTTCGCCGTCGCCCAACATCTCCTCGAACAAGGATTGACACTGGGTCTCGCCGAATCACTCACCGGTGGACTCGTGGCCAGTCGTCTTGTCAATGTCGAAGGGGCTTCGAAGTGGTTCCGCGGTGGTGTTGTGAGCTACTCGTCGGAGGTTAAGTACGACCTCTTAGGACTAACACCGGGCCCCGTGGTGTCGGCCGAAGCGGCCGAAGCCATGGCGCGCGGCGCTCGTCGTGCACTGGGTTCCGACGTGGGTCTGGCCTTTACCGGTGTGGCCGGCCCCGATAGTCAAGATGGTCACGCCCCGGGCACCGTCTTTATCGGGTGGTCACTCGGCGCCGAAAGCGGGAGCACGTTGCTACACCTGCCCGGCGATCGACCGCGCATTCGTGCCTACAGCGCCATTAGCGGGCTCGATGTACTTCGTCGCGTCCTTGACGGTCAGCGATAAGTTCAAGACCAACCAACTAGGGAGCAGTTATGAGTTCACTTCGCCCACACGCCGAGCCCGAAGAGCTGGGGTTTGATTCTCACCGGCTTTCCCGCATTGACGACTTCTTTAATGACTTCGTCGACCAGCGCAAGCTTTCCGGTTGGCTCGCCACCGTCTCGCGCGGCGGGCAGTTGGCCTACGTCGGTAAGGGCGGTCACGCCGACCGCGAATTAGATAAGCCCGTCCAAGACGACACTATTTGGCGCATCTACTCAATGACCAAGCCCATCACCACGATTGCGGCGATGATGCTGCATGAAGAGGGCAAGTTCGATCTAAACGATTCAGCGGGCAAGTGGATTGAGGCCCTGCGCGAACCCCGGGTCTACACCGGTGGGGCACCAGCTAATCCCACGACAGTGCCCGCCACCGAGCCCGTTCGTATCTGGCACCTGATGAGCCACATGGCCGGACTGACCTACGGGTTTACCTACGGACACAATGTCGATGCGATCTATCGACTGAAGGGTTATGAGTTTGGTTGGCCCAAGGATGCCACGCTCGAGCAGGCCGTGAATGACTGGTGCACGTCACCGTTGCTCTTCAATCCTGGGGAAGCCTGGAACTACTCGGTGGCCACAGACGTTCTCGGGTATCTCGTCGAACTGTGGAGTGGCATGACGCTGGGTCAGTTCTTCCAGGAGCGCATTCTCGGACCACTCAAGATGTACGACACCTCTTTCTTTGCGCCCGAAGAGAAGCACGAACGCGTTGCGCAGCTCTACGTCCCCGTAAATGGTGAAGCGTTCGCGTACCCCAAGATGGGCCAAGGTGCCTACCGCGAAGGCTCACTGCAGTCGGGTGGCGGTGGTTTGGTCTCAACGGCACACGACTACAACCGTTTCTTGACCATGCTGCTTAACGGTGGGGAGCTCGACGGGGTGCGCCTCGTTAGTCCACGAACCATCTCGCTCATGACCGAAAACTTTCTGCCCGGTAATCAAGATCTCACCGGCGTCGCGCGTGATTCGTTTTCCGAAACCGACATGTCAGGGATGGGCTTTGGCCTGGGATTCGCGGTGTTGATGGACCGTGCCCGTAATGCCTCCAGTGCCGCCAACGGACTCTTCACCTGGGGCGGCGCGGCATCGACTTCGTTCTGGGTCGACCCCGTCGAAGACGTGACGGTGACGTTCTTTACGCAACTTCTGCCGAGTTCGACCTACCCGGTTCGTCGACACCTGCAGCAGGTGGTTTACCAAGCACTTATCGACTAAAGGTGCCTCAGACCGGGCCTTAGGTCGCCAAAGACCACCCTTCATCAGGGATTATTAGAATTCTACGAAATAATCCTTGAAGCGAACACTTGTTCGTAGTACGTTGCCAATGACAGAAACCGACCGTTGTCACAGTGGATTTCTACGGTGGGTCCATGACAAAGAGAGAACAGGTACGTGAGATGGCAAACGAAGATCGCAGCAAGGCACTTGAAGCAGCGCTCGGACAGATCGAGAAGCAGTTCGGTAAGGGCTCCATCATGAAGATGGGCGACAACTTGAGCATGAACGTTGAGTCGATCTCAACCGGTTCACTCGCACTCGACATGGCGCTCGGCGTCGGCGGTCTGCCGAAGGGTCGCATCGTCGAGGTCTATGGTCCTGAGTCGTCCGGTAAGTCGACACTCGCTCTGCACGTCGTTGCGGAAGCGCAACGCAACGGTGGAGTCTGCGCCTATATCGACGCCGAACACGCCCTCGACCCGGTCTACGCTCGCGCCATTGGTGTCAACGTTGACGAGCTCTACATCAGCCAGCCCGACACCGGTGAGCAGGCTCTGGAAATTGCCGACACGTTGATTCGTTCAGGTGCGCTTGACGTGCTCGTTATCGACTCCGTGGCGGCTTTGACTCCTCGCGCCGAAATCGAAGGCGAGATGGGTGACAGCCACGTAGGTCTCCAGGCTCGCTTGATGAGCCAGGCGCTGCGTAAGTTGACGGCGAACCTCAACAAGTCCAACACCATTGCCCTCTTCATCAACCAGCTCCGCGAAAAGATCGGCGTGATGTACGGCAGCCCCGAAGTGACACCTGGTGGTCGTGCTCTGAAGTTCTACTCCTCAGTGCGTCTGGACATTCGTCGCATTGAGGCGATCAAGGACGGTACTGAAGTAATTGGTAACCGCACCCGCGTCAAGGTTGTTAAAAACAAGGTCGCTGCGCCGTTCAAGCAGGCTGAGTTCGACATCATGTACGGACAGGGCATTAGCCGCGAAGGTTCCGTCCTTGAAGTTGCCGTTGAACTTGGATTTGTCAAGAAGGCCGGCGCTTGGTTCACCTACGAGGGCGAGCAGCTCGGTCAAGGTCGCGAGAACGTGAAGGGCTATCTCCGTGAGAACCCTCAACTGATGTTGGAAATCGACACTCGCGTACGTGAGCACCTGGCCAATTTGCTCAAGCCAGTCGATGTCGACGCCGACCTCGAGATTGACGCCGACACCCCAATCTCCGCTGAGTAGGCAATAGTCGCAGCACCTCACACGATGGTCGGGCTTCGGCCCCCGAGTTTTCCTTCTTTTACTCGGACATCGTGTGAGGTGGTTGCCACACATTGCCCTCAGGAATCACCGGTAGCGTTGTTTCGTGAGACTTCGTGGATGGCGCCGCCGCCAATTGGGCGCAGTGATTCGTTCCGTCCGTTCATTTCTCAACGACACCGCGATTGTCGGCCAGGAAGATCGCTACGCCAAGACTTTCCACTACTTCGGTGCCGGGGCGGCGCTGCTAGCTCCCCAGGGTGTTATCTACAACGAGGGGTATCTCTCTATTGGTGACGAGACCATGGTTGGGCCCAATGTCTGTCTCACGGCCGGCATGGGTCCCGGACAGACCATGCTTTCGAATCCCGTCGTACGCATTGGTCGCAAGTGCATCATTGGTCGTGGTTCGCACATTATTGGACATTGGTCGATAGAACTTGGCGACGAAATTCAAACTGGCCCCTACGTCTACATCACCGATCAGAACCACGGCTACGAAGACATCGATGCTCCCGTGGGTTGGCAGGCCACCAAAGAGGGTGCTGTCAAAATTGGATCTGGTAGTTGGCTTGGGGCCAACGTCGTCATCTTGCCGGGAACGACGCTAGGTCGCAATTCTGTCGTGGCCGCCGGAGCGGTCGTCCGGGGTGAATTCCCTGACCACGTCGTCCTCGGGGGAGTACCCGCGAGGATTCTTCGCCACTATGACGAAGATCGTGGCTGGGTGGAAGGCGCTCCGTTACATGGCTAGTTCGAGCTGGGGTCTCGACCTTTCACCGTTGCGCGTTTCGGCGACGTATCGTCGTCTCTACGCCTCGGGCTTTGTCACCAATATCGGAAGCCAGGCGACGTACGTCACCGTGGCATACCAGCTAAAGCAGTTGACAAATTCAGCATTGGCTGTAGGCATCATCGGTCTCGTGGAGTTAGCGCCGTTAATCATTTTCGGTCTGTACGGCGGTGTGATTGCCGATCACTTCAATCGCCGCACCATTGTCGTAGCTTCTGAATTTGGCCTGATGTGCGCAGCGATTGCCCTCATCATTAATGCCTCGGTGGCTCACCCCAGCGCTCTCATGCTCTACATCGTGGTGGCGTTCGCGGCCGTTGGTGATGGTCTGCAGCGACCAAGTCTTGATGCTCTCAATCAAGAGCTCGTGCCGCACGAGATTCAACGCCAAGCGTCAGCTCTTGGCATGTTTCGGTGGACCTTTGGGGCCATCGTGGGCCCGGCCATCGGCGGTTTCGTAGCCGTTGCGTACGGCTGTCGAGTGGTCTACATCGCCGATGTGATCACCTTTGCCGTTTCGTTGGCGTTCCTCCTTGGCATCAAGGCCGTGGTTCGTCCCGAGCGGGAGGGTCGACCTTCCTTCGCCAGCCTCCGCGTCGGCTTCGCCTACGCCGTTGGCCGCCGGGATCTCCTTGGCACCTATCTCGTTGACCTCGCCGCCATGATGCTGGCCTACCCCATGTTCATGTTGCCCTTTGTCGCTGATCACTTTCACCAGACCTACGCACTGGCAGTGCTCTATATGGCAATGCCGCTGGGTGCCTTAGTGGCGAGCTTGACGTCAAAGTGGACCGCGCGCGTCCATCACTACGGAAGAGCGGTTGCACTTGCGGCCGCACTGTGGGGAGTCGGCATCGCCCTCTTTGGTTGGACCTCGTCGCTTGCCATCGCCGTGCTGGGACTGTTCTGGGCCGGTGCGGCCGACTCCATTAGCGCCATGTTCCGGGGGACTATGTGGAATCAGTCGATTCCACCGGACGTCCGTGGCCGAATGGCCAGTATTGAAATGTTGAGTTATTCCATTGGTCCTCGTGTGGGGCAGTTTCGTAGTGGTGCGATGACCGCAGCGTTTGGCCTCCGGACATCCTTGGCGCTGGGCGGACTTGCCTGTGCTGGTGTCTGCGCCGCGCTCCCGGTGGTTTTGCCGGAACTTTGGAAGTTTGATGTCCGGTCTAACGCGGATGTGGCCAACGTGGCGGCGATTCGTGCGCAAGAGGCGTAGTCCGCTACTCCGACAGCTGAAACAAGAACGTCTAAAGCAACGGCTGAATAGCCGTTTGAATAACGGTCTTTAAGTACTGCACGTACGTGGCTGAAGCATGGCCTTGGTCAAACTTGGTGATGTAGTCGCCGATAACGGGTGAGCATGTCTTGGCTGTGCAGAACCATTGGTGGGTAGGTATGAAGGTCGTATTGGTATCGCGAGCAGCATTCTGCTCGGCCAACTGCTGACCGGTCACGGTTGGATTCGTATACGACGTTGCGCAGGATTGGACCCGCTTCAAATTCATCGCAAGGCATTGACCGGGTCGAGCGTCGCTCCAAATGAGATCTTCAAAGATGGCGACTCGTGTCTTCGCGGTCTTGAGGCGAGAAATCGTCGAGACGAGCCCAGCGCGCCAAGCAGCCGAGGAGAAGGAATGTTGGTTGGCGTCACCAATCAACGCAGTTCTCTCCCCGAGTAGCACCAACTTGGGGTGCAGGCTCGTAATCGTCGCAATTTGCTGAGGCAGCCACGTGTTACAGAAATCAAAGTCTTGGAAACCCAAAGGTTCGTACTGGACGTTGATCTCGGCTACGTGGCAGCTGGCGTGCCAAATGACGACCAATTTGAAGTGGTTTGCGAGCGCAATTGGAGCGAGGGCTGGCAGCCAATGTGATGCATGGGAGTCTCCGAAGAGCACCACGGTGGTCTTCGAGTTGGTCGAACCAAAGACACACTGCGTGGCCGTGTCGCAGCCGGGATTACTCGAGACGGGGTAGATCCGCGCGACGGTGTCTTGGGAAGAATTAGGAATCGCTGCGAGGACCTTTGGCGTTACCTTCAAAATTTTCGGCGAACTAGCCACCGCGGCGGCAACCTGACTCGCAGTTCCGCTCGGTGGGGTAGCAGCGAGTGCTGCGGACGCGGCGAAGGCGGTGATCGCAGCACTGATCACTATGGGCCGTAGGACGCGCATCACACAATCGTAGGACACCGTACTTGTGCTTCGAAGGGCACGAGGAGAGGCGTAAAACGCTCTAACCTCACACCATGGCCACAACGACATATCTCGTCACCGTGAGTGGTCCCGACCGTCCCGGAATCGCCGCCTCGCTCTTCTCGGCCGTTTCGCCTCAGCGCTATCCCGAAGTGGAAATTTCCGACATTGCGCAAATCACCATTCGGGGCTATCTCGTGCTCTGTGTCGAGATCACACTGGATGACGCAACGGCTCCCGAGACTGTTCAGGTCGAGATTATTAAGGCTGGGGTGCGTGACGAAGGCGTCCAGGTCTCCGTGGTGCGCGTCGAACCCGAAGAGTTTCTCAACGGCAAGCGTCTCTTGCTTACCGTGTTGGCCCCAGCGGTTTCGACCGAAGCGCTCGGAACGGTTTTTTCCGCCATGGCTTCGTGTGGCGCGACGTGCGAACGAATTGTGCATCTCGCGAGCTATCCCGTGGACTGTTATGAGCTCGTCGTGCGGGGTCCCAATCACGCCACCCTTCGCGAAGTCCTGACGCAGGCCGCTCGCCAGGCGGGTCTCGACGTGGCCGTCCAGCGCGCCGGTCTGCACCGTCGCTCAAAGCATCTCGTCGTCATGGATGCCGATTCAACGCTGCTCCGCGACGAAGTGATCGACATGATCGCCGAAGAGGCCGGGTGCGCTAACGAGGTCAGTGCGATTACGGCATCAGCTATGGCCGGCGAGATTGACTTTGCCGAGTCGTTACGACGCCGAGTACGACTTTTAGCGGGCCTCGATGTTGCGATGCTCGATGAAGTCCGAGCCAAGCTGCGACTCACCCCCGGAGCGCGAACCCTCATTCGCACCCTCCAGCGTCTGGGCTATGTCCCCGCCGTTGTTTCGGGCGGCTTCGTCGAGGTTCTCGAACCCCTACTCCGCGACCTCGGGGTTGAGTACCTTGCGGCCAATCGTCTCGCTGTCGCGGATGGTCGGCTGACCGGTGAAATCGACGGAGAGATTGTTGACCGTGAAGGCAAGGCGCACGCGCTCGCTCGTTTTGCCAACGAGATTGGGGTTCCGCTCCAGCAGACTGTCGCCATCGGTGATGGCGCCAACGACATTGACATGCTGTCACTCGCTGGTCTTGGTATTGCCTTCAATGCCAAGCCCGTAGTGCGCGATCACGCTGACGCCGCTATCAATGTGCCGTACCTAGACGCCGTGCTGTACTTCCTTGGTATCAGCCGAGAAGAAATAGAGGCCGATTCATGAGTGTTCCTAACAACGCAGTCGAAGTGCTGATTATTGGTTCTGGTTTCGGGGGACTCGGCATGGCGATTGAAATCGATCGCCGCCGTCTGGGTTCGTATCTCATCTTGGAGCAGGCCGACGCCATCGGCGGAACTTGGCGTGACAACACGTACCCTGGTGCAGCCTGCGACGTTAAGGCCACCCTCTATCACTACTCGTACGCCCCGTGGGCGTGGAGTCGTACGTACCCGCCGCAGTCGGAGATCTTGGCGTACATTCGTGCCACAGCCGACCGCTACCGAGTCACACCTCGGGTGCTCACCAATAAGTCGGTGGTCTCGGCCGAATGGAAATCGGAGTGGGGACTGTGGGAAGTCGTCTGTAAGGACAACACCAAATATCACGGCCGCTATCTGGTCGGTGCGACGGGGCAGCTCAATCGGCCCTCCGTTCCCGAGTTTCCCGGTCGTGACTCATTTGCCGGTCCCCAGTTCCATACGGCTCGCTGGGATCACTCGGTTGATCTGATGGGCAAGCGAGTGGCCCTGATTGGGTCGGGTGCCAGCGCCATTCAGGTCGGTCCCGCCATTGCCGATTCTGTGGGCCAGCTCGAAGTCTTCCAGCG
>CALAYR010000149.1 GCA_937894805.1 uncultured Acidimicrobiaceae bacterium
CCCATCAACCTGATTGAAGAAATCATCAAGCCCGTGACCATGACCTTCCGACTCTTCGGCAACATGTTCTCGGGTCTGTTGATGATCATGGTTATGACCACGCTGCTCCCGATCTACGCCCTGCCCTTCGGCGAACTGATTTGGAAGCCCTTCGACATGGGCATCGGCGTTATTCAGGCCTTCATTTTCATGCTGCTCACTATCCTCTACTTCGGAATGGCGATGAGCCATCATGACGACGAGCATGCCGATGAAGTCCACGAACTACAAAGCTCTCACTAAAACTCACTAAGGAGAAAAGAAAATGGCAAACACTGACCAAATGGCAAGCGCAGTCCGCGTTGCTGGCGCCCTCGTCGGCGGCGGCCTCGCCCTCGGCCTTGGCGCTGTTGGCGCTGCATTGGGTGACGGTATGGCCGGTAGCCAGACCATCGCTGCAATCGCTCGTCAGCCCGAAATCGAAAGCAAGGCTCGTACCTACTTCTTCCTGACCGTCGGTCTGGTTGAAGCTATGTACTTCATCAACCTCGTTTTCGTAGTTCTGTTCGTTTACGTCTTCCAGTCGATCTAGTTATCGCTCGTGTGGTGGGGGTGCTCGTCACCCCCACCCCGTGCGGTTTCGTAAATCACTAGGACGAAGAGAAAGATCGAAATGCTCGCAGGCATCTTCCTAATACCAAACGGCACCTTGCTCGTCGAGATTGTCGTGTTCGCTGCCATCGTGCTGCTTATCGCCACGAAGGCGCTGCCTCCAATCATGAAGTCCCTTGAGGACCGTCAGGAGAAGATTCGCACCTCCCTCGAGGCCGCTTCACGCGCCCAAGAGGCCGCGAATGAGGCCGCCCAAGAACGTGAGCGCGTGTTGGCCGAAGCCCGTGAGCAGGCTCGCCAGATTGTGGCGAACGCCCAGTCACTGTCGGACCAGATCAAGGACGAGTCCGCAGGTCGAGGCAAGGCCGAATACGACCGCCTCATTGCCGCCGCTCAGGGTGAAGTTTCCGCCGCCAAGCAGCGCGCCGTGGAAGAGGCCGGTTCTCGCATGAGCGAAATCACCTTCGACCTCGTCGCCAAGATTGTCGGTCGTGAAGTGGACCAAAACGCCCACCAGGACCTCATCCGCGAAGCAGTTTCAGCGCTGAACGCTGACGCTCGGTAGGACTCGAAATGCTGCCCATCATTGAAGGCTACGCCGCATCCGTGCTGAGCGAGATTGACAAGGCGACCTCCACGGTCGTCTTCAACGACCTCGTGGCGCTGGACAAGGCCTCTGACATCAACCCCCAGCTGCGGGGTGCGATGACGGACACTTCAGTGCCGGGCATCATCCGTGCCGCCGTGTTGGCCGATGTTCTCCAAGGCAAGGTCGACGCTGTGTCGCTGCAGTTGGCGACCTACGCTATCCGCGTTTCACCAGCGCAAGATGCCAACAACGCGTTGCACGATCTCGCAGTTTTTGTCGAGACCTACCACCGCGATGGCCTCGTGGCCGCCTCGTCACTGGGCCTCACGATGGCACGCAGTCGCGTCGCCGGCTTTGCCGATGCTCGTCTCGCTCGTTTGGCCCCCGCCGATATGGAGCAGATCGAAGATGACCTCTTCCGCTGGGCTCGCACCATCGAGAGCACTGATGAACTTCGCCGTCTCTTGACTGACCGTGATGTCACCGTTGCCGCTCGCCAGGCCGTCGTCCAGTCTCTCATCGGTAGTCGGGCTCACGCCCAAGCCGTAGCCATCGCCCTCTACGTAATTGAGGGTGGTCGCGCCCGTGATGTTGTCGGCACGTTGGACTTCCTCGTCGACCACGTGGCTCGCGCCCGTGACTGGCGAGTAGCCAAGGTCCACGCCGCCAAGGACCTGTCCGACGCCGAGCGCGCTGACCTAGCTCGCGCTCTCACCGCCATGATTGGTCACGACGTTGACCTTCAAATCAAGATCGATCCGTCGTTGCTCGCTGGTGTGGTTGTCCACGTCGGCGACATGCGACTCGACGCCACTACCCGTGGTCGCTTGCAGAGCCTCAAAGATGCTCTGGCTGTATCCCGTCCCGCAGTCTTTACCGTCAGTAACTAAGAAAAGGAACAACGATGTCTGAGTTGACCATTAGCGCCAGCGAAATCACCGAAGCGCTCCGTCGCCACGTCTCTGAATACAACCCCACCGTGGGTGCCGAGCAGATCGGCCGCGTCGTCGAAGTGGGTGACGGTATTGCCCGCGTCTCCGGCCTCCCATCGGCCAAGGTAAACGAGCTCCTCGAATTCGAAAACGGCACCGTCGGCCTGGCGATGAACCTCGACGAAGAGACCATCGGTGCGGTGGTTCTCGGAAACGTTGACGGGATCGACGAAGACCAGATCGTGCGCGCCACCGGCCGCATCCTCTCCGTCCCCGTTGGTGACGCCCTCCTCGGTCGCGTCGTCGACGCTCTCGGAAACCCCATCGACGGGAAGGGTGCACTCAACGGTGCCATCCAGCGTCGTATGGAGATCCAGGCTCCTGGTATCACTGGTCGTCAGCCTGTAGGCGAGCCACTCCAGACAGGAATCAAGGCAATCGACGCCATGACTCCTATCGGTCGTGGTCAGCGCGAGCTCATCATTGGTGACCGTAAGACCGGTAAGACCACTGTGGCTATCGACACGATCTTGAACCAAAAGGGCCTCGGCGTTAAGTGCATCTACGTCGCCATTGGTCAGAAGAACTCTTCGGTGGCTCAGACCGTAAAGACCCTTGAGGACCACGGTGCCCTTGAGTACACCGTCGTCGTTGTTGCTTCTGCCGGTGACCCCGCACCGTTCAAGTTCTTGGCTCCCTACGCCGGTTGCGCAATGGGCCAGTACTGGATGGAAAACTCCGAGCACGCCCTCGTGGTGTACGACGACCTTTCCAAGCAGGCCGAGGCCTATCGCCAGGTCTCCCTTCTCCTCCGCCGTCCGCCAGGCCGTGAAGCCTTCCCCGGCGACGTCTTCTACTTACACAGCCGTCTCCTCGAGCGTGCCGCGAAGTTGAGCGACGAGCTCGGTGGTGGTTCACTCACCGCGCTGCCCATCATTGAGACCAAGGCCGGTGACATCTCGGCCTACATCCCAACCAACGTGATTTCCATCACCGACGGTCAGGTCTTCTTGGAGAGCGACCTCTTCTACTCCGGTGTTCGTCCCGCCATCAACGTGGGTAACTCCGTGTCTCGAGTCGGTTCGGCCGCTCAGATCAAGGCCATGAAGTCCGTCGCCGGTACGTTGAAGATTGACCTCGCCCAGTTCCGTGACCTCGAGTCCTTCGCGACTTTCGGTTCCGAGCTCGACAAGGCCAGCCAGGCCCAGCTCGACCGTGGTTACCGTTTGACCGAATTGCTGAAGCAGGGTTTGAACGCGCCAGTGCCAGTGCAGGAGCAAGTCGTCTTGATCTACGCAGCGACCAAGGGTTGGTTGGACACCATTCCCGTCGTTGACATCAAGCGCTTCGAGTCAGACCTCATCACGGCCTTCCGCGCGACCTACTCCGACCTTTTGGAGACCATCAAGACGACGAAGGCTCTGCCTGACACCGACAAGTTGGACGTCGCAATCAAGGCAGTAATCGACGGCTTTGTCGTCACCACTAAGTAGTTACTGAAAGCAATCGAGAAGGAAAGGAGGTAGGCAATGGCTGGTGGACAAGAACGAATCCTGCGACGACGTATTAAGTCGGTGCAGGCCACACGAAAGATCACGAAGGCAATGGAATTGATTGCCGCCTCCCAGATTCAAAAGGCTCAAGCCCGCATCACGGCGAACCGCCCATTCCGTGACGGAATGGCTCGCTTGATTCAAGAGGTAGTTAAGGGCGACCCGATTCTGGCTAAGCAGTTGTTCTCTTCCGCGGAGAATGTTGAGACGGCCGTTATTTTGGCCATCGTCGGTGACCGGGGTCTCTCCGGTGCCTACAACTCATCGGTGCTGCGCGCGACCGAGCGTCTCATCGCGGACCTCAAGAGCCGTGGCATCAACGTTCGACTCTTTACGGTCGGTAAGAAGGCCATTGGGTACTTCCGCTTCCGTGGCATCGATGTGGAAGAGGACTTCGTAGGCTTCGCCGACCGTCCCAACTTCTCGGATGCCCGTCGAGTGGCTACCGCGGTTCTAGCGCCATACATGAACGGGGAAGCCCAAGAGCTCTACCTCGTCTCTACGAAGTACTTGAGTTCGGCTACACAGAAGGTTGACACCTCAATCCTCCTGCCACTCCAGGCCCCTGAAGTCGCGGTGGAGAGCACCAAGAAGCTTGAGGGCTACACCGAATTTGAACCTGAGATTGCGCGACTCGTCGCCGGTCTCATCAAGGTGCCAATTGAGTCAGAGATCTTCACGGCTCTACTCGAAGGTGCCGCCTCATTCCACACCAGCCAGCAGCGCGCCATGGCCGCAGCGACTGAGAACGCCGATGAACTCGGCCGAGGATTGACCCGCATTATGAACCGAGCCCGCCAGGACTCGATCACCACCGAAATCATGGAAATCGTGGGCGGCGCCGAAGCGCTCCGCTCGGGAAAGTGAGTTACCAATGACCATCGCACCAGAGAAGACGAACTTGGAGACCGGCCGCGTTGTCGCGATCGCCGGTCCCGTTGTCGACGTGGAGTTTCCGCCCCACGCGTTGCCCGAGATCAACCACGCTGTGGAGATGGACCTCGACCTCGACGGCGAGCTCATCACCGTGACGGCCGAAGTTGCTCAGCAAATCGGAGAAGGACGCGTTCGTTGCGTCTGCATGAAGCCGACCGACGGTCTCGTCCGTGGTGCCATCGTGCGCAACACCGGTCGTGGCATCTCGGTGCCCGTTGGTGACGCCGTTCTCGGTCACGTGTTTAACGTCCTCGGCCAGCCTCTCGACACCGATGACATCGGACCCATCGAAGAGCGTTGGGACATCCACCGCAACCCACCGGCCTTCGACCAGCTCGAGCCTCGCGCCACGATGTTCGAAACGGGTATCAAGGTCATCGACCTCTTGGAGCCCTACGTACAGGGTGGAAAGATTGGTCTCTTCGGTGGTGCCGGTGTAGGTAAGACCGTGTTGATCATGGAAATGATTAACCGTGTAGCTACGCAGCACGGTGGTGTATCCGTATTCGCCGGTGTTGGCGAGCGCACCCGTGAAGGTACCGACCTTCTCCTCGAAATGCAGGAGTCGGGTGTTATCGAAAAGGCCGCGTTGGTCTACGGCCAGATGGACGAGCCACCAGGCGTGCGTCTCCGTGTGGCTTTGGCCGCTTTGACGATGGCGGAGTACTTCCGTGACGTCAAGAACCAGGACGTGCTGTTGTTCGTGGACAACATCTTCCGTTTCGTACAGGCCGGTTCTGAGGTATCAACGCTGCTCGGTCGTATGCCGAGTGCCGTGGGTTACCAGCCAACCCTCGCCGACGAGATGGGTGAACTCCAAGAGCGCATCACCTCGACCCGTGGTCGTTCGATTACGTCGCTCCAGGCCGTGTACGTTCCTGCGGACGACTACACCGACCCCGCACCGTTCACGACCTTCACCCACTTGGACGCCACGACCGAGTTGAG
>CALAYR010000150.1 GCA_937894805.1 uncultured Acidimicrobiaceae bacterium
GATCGGATACGGTTTGCCCGCCGCGCTGGGTGCTGCCTTGGGCGGCGGCGGACGTCGCGTTCTCGCCATCGAGAGTGATGGTTCGCTGATGTACACACCGCAGGCTCTGTGGTCAATGGCCAGAGAGAACCTCGACGTCACGATTCTCGCGCTCTCCAACCGGAGCTACGCCATCTTGAACCTCGAACTGTCAAGAGTCGGTGCCACGTCCGAGGGAGACGCCTCGCGTCAGATGTTGGACCTTGATAATCCGACCCTAGATCTCTGCTCGATTGCCCGCGGTATGGGCGTCCCAGCCGTCAAGGTAACGACCGCCGACGAACTCGTGGCCGAGCTAGCGAAGAGTTTCGCCACGTCGGGACCAACATTCATCGAAGCGATGTTGCCGAAGGGTCTGGGTTAGAAGTCCACCAAGACTGGAGCGTGGTCCGAGGGCTTTTCTCCCTTGCGGGCTTCCCGATCCACCCACGAAGCACTCGCCGTAGCAACAACGGGCGCTGAGCAGTAGAGCAAGTCAATGCGCAAACCCCAGCCCCGACGGAAACAGCCATTGCGGTAGTCCCACCACGAGTAACACGGCTCGTCGGGATTCAACTGGCGGGTGATATCGACGAGACCCAATGACTCGATACGCCGCAAAGCCTCTCGTTCAGGTTCGCTGACGTGAGTCGCTCCCACGAACGCTGATACGTCGTAACAGTCAAAATCAGTTGGGGTGACATTGAAGTCGCCACCGACGACGAGCGGCATGGCCGGATCGTACGTGGCCAGTCGACCGTGGAGTGATTCGAGCCAGCGCAATTTGTATTCGTAGTGGGGATTATCCAGCGCGCGGCCATTAGGGATGTAGCACGAGTAAACCCGAACCCCGCCACAGGTTGCTGCAATCACGCGCGCCTCCTCTTCGGGTTCACCAAAGCCCACCACTACGTCCTCGAGACCAACCCTCGAAAGAATGGCTACGCCGTTCCACTGACTCAAGCCGAAATGCGCCGACTCGTAGCCCAGTTCACGCAATGCATCGAACGGAAACTTTTCATCACGCTGCTTCGTTTCTTGCAGCAACACCACATCGACGTCTCGAGTCTGAAGGAATTCCTCAACTCGAGAGAAGCGGGCATTCATGGAGTTCACGTTCCACGTGGCGATTCTCATGCGGCATCCACCACCACGAAGAGAAGATCGGCCTCAGCTACCACCTGGCCATTCACGAGAGCCCGCCCCGAGCCCTTACCGCCTCGCGCTGAGAGCTGCGTCATCTCGCACTCCAGTGTGATTTCGTCGTTGGGGAGAACTTGTCGGCGAAAACGGGCCCGTTCGACGCCACCAAAAAGTGGCAACTTGCCGGCATAGCGTTCATCAGCCAAAACAGCGATGGCCCCGCACTGGGCCATGGATTCAACGAGGAGCACGCCCGGTACGACCGGACGGCCCGGGAAGTGTCCGGCGAAAAATGGTTCAGCCTCAGTAGGCGTCCATGTTGCGCGGGCAAACTCGCCCGGCCGTACTTCGAGGACGGTGTCGAGCAGAAGAAAGGGCTTTCGGTGCGGCAACCACGTCGTGGGATCGAAAACCATGTTCCTATGGTGCCACGAGCGAGAGCTCAGCGATGCGTCGATCCTTATCGACGGCGGAGAAGCGGAACTTGTGGGACGAGCCACGCTTCAATACATCTCGAGCCCGCGCCGGAGCGGGGTCACCGAGCGAAGTCGTTGGTGCGTAGCACTGCACTGGCTGGCCGTCCATGGAAACCTCAATGATTGCGCCGTGCGATGTGAATCCAACGACCATTCCTTCGAGATGTGAGCGAACTTTAAACCTCGTAAGAAACGTTGTAAATAGTTCTTCGGAGTTCACGGGCGCACGATCGCGCTTAGCCGCTGGAGAGGACGAGGCGGCCTTCTTGGCGGCCGCCTTTGTGGGCGCTTTCTTCGCGGGAGTCTTCGCGACTGGTTCGGTCGCCTCCGCCTTCTTGGGACTCTTTGCCGCTGTTACCTTTTGCGCCTTCGGCGCGGCCTTAGCGGCCTTAGGTGTCAGCGTGGTGCCAATGGTCGGCTTCTTGCCGTCGGGCAACACGATGGCCAACTTCTTTACGGGAGTCGGGCGCGCCGAGCCCTTCACGGGAACCCGGGCCGTAAAGATCCAACCCACGCGAGGTACGGGCTTCCCGCCAATCAGGCGATCTTCTTCAAAAAGCCACGGGTGATCACTCTGAAACTCTTGAAAGGAGTCATTGCTCAGGACAACTCCGCCGATTCGTTCGGCAATCTTCAAGATGAATGCGTCACCACGACCGACGGAGCCCGCCGGTGGGGAAACCATGTCGCCAGCAGCTTCGAGTTCCTTGAACGCAGCCTGCTCGGACGCAATGATTCGGTGCCCGAACGTTGCATCGACCAC
Organism: uncultured Acidimicrobiaceae bacterium; assembly: GCA_937894805.1. GTDB lineage: Bacteria > Actinomycetota > Acidimicrobiia > Acidimicrobiales > RAAP-2 > RAAP-2. The sequence goes on from CALAYR010000150.1 coordinate 2,401, forward strand.
CACCAGCATCTCGGCGCCGGGATACTCGAGGAGAAACGAGGACACGGCATCGCGCAGCTGCGGCAAGCTCGGAGTACTGCGACCTTCGGTGGCGAGATTCGAACCGTCTACGACGACTCGCATCTTCCCCTTGCTCTTGGCAGCACTCACCCGATGGCCCGCCTGAGGAGGTCGGCCTGTTCGGCAGCGTGGACGAGCGAGGAGCCCGTTGCCGGCGATGCGGATTCAGCGCGCGTGACGTGACGCACGTGGAGAGTGTCGGCAAGCGAGCGGTGGAGCGTCTGGTGCACAAACGGCCAGGCACCCATGTTCTCGGGCTCTTCTTGCAGCCAGACGATCTCCGTGGCGTTAGTGAATCGCTCGAGAAGAGTGGCAACGGCATCTGCGGGCCACGGATAGATCTGTTCGACACGGGCAATCGCCACGTGATCAGCGGTACCAAGGGAAGCACGGTGCGCCTCGGCTTCGTGGCCAACTTTGCCCGTCGCCAGTACTAAACGCGTCACGGCGGCATCGTCGCCACTGAAGTTGGTCACCACGGTCTGGAACGACCCTTCGACCAATTCGGACAGTGGTGAACGGGTTGCCGTGGCGCGAAGCATTGACTTCGGCGCAAAGATCACGAGTGGCGTGGCGTTCTCTCGTCGAACTTGGCTACGCAGAAGGTGGAAGTACTGGGCCGCCGTGGTGGGTTGGGCTACACGCATGTTGTTGCGTGCACACAACGTCAAGAAGCGCTCAATTCGACCGCTGGAGTGTTCCGGCCCCTGACCTTCGTAACCGTGAGGCAGCAGCATGACCAAATTGGCACTCTGTCCCCACTTGTCATCAGCGGCGACGATGAAGTTGTCAATAATGATCTGGGCACCATTAACGAAGTCGCCGAACTGGGCCTCCCAGGCCACGAGAGCCCGCTTCGCCTCCACCGAATAGCCATATTCGTAGCCGAGGGCCGCGTACTCGCTCAGGAACGAATCACGGACCGTAAAGAAACCATTGGCACCGTCGAGGTGGCTGAGGGGAATCCACTGATCACCGTTGACGTTGTCGATGAACGCCGCGTGGCGCTGCGAGAACGTACCGCGTCGGGAGTCCTGGCCCATAAGACGGACGTTGGTGCCTTCCAGCAGGAGTGAGCCGAATGCCATCGCCTCACCAAGACTCCAGTCGACCTCACCTTCGGCGACCATTTGGGCCCGCTGGGCGAACTGACGCTCCAACTTTGGATGCATCGTGAAG
>CALAYR010000151.1 GCA_937894805.1 uncultured Acidimicrobiaceae bacterium
CGCTATCTCATGTGTGTGCACGTCGTTGACGGTGCAACGCATATTGCCACGATGGAAGGACGCTCGCTCGTCGAGTACCGCGTCGCCCGTGAGGCCGATGAAACACTGCAGATCGACGGCAACATCTACGTGGGACGCGTGCAAAACGTGCTCCCCGGTATGGAGTTGGCCTTCGTTGACATTGGCATCCCTAAGAACGCCGTCCTGTACAAGAACGACGTGACCTTCGAGAGCGACGAAGTCGAAGCGAAGCCTACGAACGACGCGAAGATTGAGGACATGCTGAAGGCCGGACAGACGGTCTTGTGTCAGGTCACCAAGAACGCCATCGGTGCCAAGGGCGCCCGTTTGACCCAGGACGTCTCGTTGCCCGGTCGGTTTGCGGTGCTGGTGCCGAACTCATCGACAATCGGTATCTCGAAGCGTCTCGGAGATGGCGAGCGCCGTCGCCTCCGTAAGGTCATTGACGAGGTCAAGCCAGCGCAACACGGCATTATCGTTCGTACTGCGGCTGAAGGCGTCTCCAGCGAAGACCTGGCCCGCGACGTGAAGTCCCTCGCCGAGAAGTGGGAGGCCATCGAAACCGAAGCGAAGAAGTCGCCGCAACCCCGCTTGGTCTATCGCGACTTGGATATGGCCGTTCGGCTACTTCGCGAAGAGCTCAACGATGACTACCGTGCCGTGCTGATTGACGACAGGGAGCTCTTCGAAAAGGTTCGCGAGTACGTCACGGCCGTGAACCCCGAGTTGGCGGACCGCGTGGAGTTCTACGAGAAGGGGACCGAAGAGCTCCCACTCTTTGAGCGCTACTTTGTCCACGAACAGCTGCACCGGGCGTTAGACCGCAAGGTTTTCCTTCCCTCCGGTGGATCGCTCATCATCGAGCGCACCGAGGCGCTGACCGTGGTTGACGTCAACACTGGTAAGAACGTGGGTTCGACCAATCTCGAAGAGACTGTGTTCCGGAACAACCTTGAGGCCGCTGAAGAGGTCGCTCGTCAGCTCCGACTACGCGACATTGGCGGAATCATTGTCATTGACTTCATCGATATGGAGATCAAGTCCAACCGTGAGGCTGTGGCCTCGGCACTTCGTCAGGCCCTCTCTCGGGACAAGACCCGTACTCAAGTCTTTGACATCTCTGAGCTCGGCTTGATCGAAATGACCCGAAAGCGTGTAAACGAAGGGCTTTTGGAGTCGGTTTCGAGCACCTGTGCGGTCTGTGATGGCCGTGGTTTCGTCCTCTCGGCCGGTCTCTAGGGTCGTCGGAAGGTGCCAACCTTTTTTTCGGCTATCATTAAAGAACTATGTACGCCGTAATTCGCACCGGAACGTCTCAAGAACGCGTCGCTGAAGGTCAGGTCGTTCGCGTCGACCTGCGCAGCGAAGCCTTGGGTTCGTCAATTGAGTTTCAGCCTGTCCTCGTCGTTGACGGTGACAAGGTGTTGGCCGGACCAGCTCTGAAGGGCGCCACGGTAACGGGCACCCTCCTGGGCGAGGAAAAGGGACCCAAAATCAACGCTTTGACCTACAAGGCCAAGGCCAACCAGCGCAAGCGCTGGGGACACCGTCAGCACTACTCGACGGTGGAAATCACCAAGATCTCAACCAAGTAAGGGGATTGGCTCATGTCAAAGACCAAAGGTGGCGGTTCAACTCGAAACGGTCGCGATTCAAATGCCCAGCGCCTCGGCGTCAAGGCTTTTGATGGCACGGCTGTAACAACCGGCTCAATCATCATTCGTCAGCGCGGTACCGCGTTCCACCCAGGCCGCAACGTCGGCATTGGCAAGGATGACACCTTGTTTGCCCTTGCTCCAGGCAAGGTCAAGTTTGGGTTCCGTGGTGGTCGCAAGCTCGTGGACATCATTGCTGAATAACCTCCGTTGAACTCTGTTCAACTTTTCTCCTAAAGAAAAGCAAATCCCCCGGGCGAAGGCCCGGGGGATTTGCTTTGGAGGCAGTCTCGCTCATTGCTGATCAGAAAAGTAAAAACCCCCGGGCCTTCGCCCGGGGGTTTTTCAGTCTGTTTAGAGACCTTGAGGGTGCTTAACCCTTGATTGCCTTCTTGAAGGCGGCACCTACAGAAACCTTTGGTACGGAAGCGGCCTTCACCTGGATGGCCTCACCCGTCTGGGGGTTACGGGCGGTACGAGCAGCGCGCTCGCGCTTTTCGAACGAGATGAAACCAGTCAAGGTCACCTTGTTACCCTTTTTCACCTGTGTGGTGACGATGTCTTCGAATGCGCTCAAAAAAGCACCCGTGTCAGCCTTCGTTTGGCCAGTGGCCGCAGCGAGAGCTTCGACGAACTCGGTCTTATTCATAGAACCAGCCATCGCAATCTCCTTACCTTTTCGTGGTTTTCGACCGGGTGTATCCCAGTCACCGAGGTAATACTTACCCCGATTTTGGGGCTTTTGGTGGATTTCGCCGGTGTTTTTCCGGATTTTTTCTGGGTTCTTTTCATTTTACCTAGTCAGAGGGGGTGTTGCCGATGCTCCCAGCGTCAGAGAAATTGGTGACGTAGCCTGAATTTCATGCAAAACCCCCCTCGCCAACGTCTCCTCGAACTTCTTGCTGAAGAGCGAAATGCCTACCGTGCCGCCAATCCCTTGAGTTTGGCCCAGTATGAGGCGGCCGACCACCTCTTTGCCCGCGTACCCATGACGTGGATGAATAAATGGGCCGGAGGCTTCCCCTTGGCGTTGCAAGAGGCGCATGGAGCCCACGTGGTCGATCTGGACGGCCACACGCTGATCGACTTCGCCCTCGGTGACACCGGAGCCTTTGCGGGCCACTCGCCCGAACCGCTGGCGCGTGCCGTGCAACACCGGATAGCCACCCTGGGAGGAGTCACGACGATGATGCCAACTGAGGATGCCGAGTGGGTGGCCGCCGAGATGACTCGTCGATTTGGTCTTCCCCAGTGGTCATTCACCCTTTCGGCAACTGATGCCAACCGTTGGCTGTTGCGACTCGTGCGCCTTGCGACGGGCCGGCCGAAAATCTTGGTCTTCTCCTACTCCTATCACGGCAGTGTCGACGAGACCTTCGTCGTGGTCGGCCCTAACGGCGAGGCCGTCTCACGACCCGGCAATGTCGCTCCAGCCGTTGACCCCAGCACTACGACCCGGGTCGTCGAGTTCAACGATGTCGAAGGTCTGCGACGAGAACTGGCTCACGGCGACGTAGCGGCCGTTCTGACCGAGCCAGCCCTTACCAACATTGGCATAGTGCTGCCGGAGCCGGGATTTCTGGAGGGTGTGCGCCAAGCGTGCGACGACACCGGCACTCTGCTCATTATCGATGAGACCCACACCTTCTCGGCCGGTCCCGGGGGAGCGACGCGATCGATGAACCTGCGTCCGGACGCGATCACGATCGGTAAGTCGTTGGGCGGAGGGGTGCCCTGTGGCGCTTACGGTCTCAGCGCCGAACTGGCGCAACGGGTGCAGGCCAAAGTCTCTTCGGGCGCCGACATCGTCGACGTGGGAGGTGTTGGTGGGACTCTGGCCGGCAACGCCCTCTCCTTGGCGGCGATGAGGGCCGTTTTGGGCGAGGTGCTGACTGATGACGCATTCCCCGCCATGATCACTCTGGCCACCGAGTTCACGGCCGGTGTCCAGGCCACCATTGACCGCTACCAACTGGCGTGGTCCGTTTCCCAACTCGGGACGCGCTGTGAGTATCGATTTGCCAACCCGGCCCCCACCAGCGGGGGTGCATCGGCCGAGAGCTATGACGCCGAACTCGAGGACTACCTCCATCTGTCCTGCGTCAATCGCGGCGTCTTGTTGACGCCCTTCCACAACATGGCCTTGATGTGTCCGGCAACGACGCTGGCTGACGTGCACCGTCACCACGAGGTCTTTGCCGAGGTGGTGGGAGCGCTCTTTACTTGAGTTGGCTCAAGGTTCGTAGAATGGTCTCATGTCGGCCTTCGTAGATTCGGCGCAGCTGCACGCCAAGGCCGGAGACGGTGGCGCAGGATGCGTAAGTTTTCGCCGTGAGGCCCACGTGGCCAAGGGCGGTCCCGACGGCGGTGACGGTGGCCGGGGCGGTGACGTCTGGCTCGTAGCCGACCACAATCAGGCCTCATTACTCGGTTTTCGCGACCACCCCTTCCATCGGGCGACCGACGGTGAGAACGGGACCTCGAAGCGTCAACACGGTTCCGGCGGCAAGGACATCTACGTCAAGGTGCCCATTGGAACCGTTGTCACCACCATGGATGGCGAAGTCATCGTGGACCTGGCCGGTCCTGGTGACACCTGGCGGGCCGCCGAAGGTGGCATGGGTGGCCAAGGTAACAATCGCTTTCTTTCGAACCAGCGACGCGCTCCCGCCTTTGCCGAACAGGGCGAGTACGGCGAAGAGCGCTGGTACAACTTGGAGCTCAAACTTCGGGCCGACGTCGCGTTGATCGGTTTCCCGAATGTGGGCAAGACCACTCTGATTTCGCAGATCTCCAAGGCCCGGCCCAAGATTGCCGACTACCCCTTCACCACGCTGGTGCCGAACCTCGGCGTTGTGCGTTACGGAGCCCGCCCCGACCGCTCCGACGGCGGAACTGAATTTGTGGTGGCCGACATTCCAGGTCTTATCGAAGGCGCCGCCGAGGGCCGTGGGCTAGGCCACGACTTCCTCAAGCATGTGGAGTACGCCCGAGTTCTCTGCGTCATGTTGGACATGGCGCCGGACGTTGTTATCTCGCCGGAAGAGCAGCTCCGGGTTTTACTTCGTGAGCTTGGCGACTACCAGCCCGACATGTTGGATCGACCTCGCATCATCGTGGGTTCGCGCGCCGACCTCGGTCCTGATACGGAGCTGCCCGAAGGCGTCCTGCCACTCTCCTCGGTGACCCGAGAAGGTATTCCGGCACTCGTCTCCAAGATGGCCGAACTTGTCGACAGCGCCCGCCGCGACGAAAAGCAGCGGGCCAGTCACGAAGTTGTGGTGCACCGTCCCGTTGTCGAAACCGTGCGGGTTGAGCGAATGCGGCCGAACGAGTGGGAAGTGGTCGGGCGCCCCGCGCTACGAGCCGTTCGTTTTCAAGACCTCACGAACGACGAAGCGTTGGCCGAAGTGGTCCGTCGTTTGAAGGACCTGGGCGTCGACCGTCTCTTGAATCGTGCCGGCGCCGTTGACGGTGACCAGGTGACCGTGGGTCAGCTCTCGTTTGAATGGTTCCGTGACGCCGCGACCTCCGGGCTGGACCGAGGGGATCACCACCGCGCCACCCGCCGCGAGCGCCTCGCCCGACAGGGGAAATTGAATGAACACGACGATTTCGACGATGAGTGATGTCGTTGTTATAAAGATTGGTACTTCGTCGGTTACGACGAAGGAGGGCCGCATCGATGTGGAGGTGCTGGCCAACGTCGCCGTTGGCATCACGCAGCATCTCCTTAGTGGTGGTCGCGTGGTTCTTGTCACTTCGGGTGCGATAACGGCCGGCTGGGCCGCCGTTGGTCGCGGGGCCGCCCGCCCGACTGACGCCCAGACGCTCCAGGCCGTATCGGCCGTAGGTCAGCCACTCTTGATGGACGCCTGGCGCGGCGTCTTCGCCGAGCACAACCTGCCCGTCGGACAGGTGCTCTTGGCTCCTCACGACTTTGCTGATCGTTCGCAGTATCTCCATGCCCGAGGCACCATTGAGGCCCTATGGAGTCTCGGCATTGTGCCCATCGTGAATGAGAACGACGCGGTGGCCGACGAAGAAATTCGCTACGGCGACAATGATCGCCTCGCCGCGCTGGTCGCCAACTTGGTCGGGGCGACTCGGCTCATTTTGCTCACTGATACCCCCGGACTACTGACGAGTGATCCCCGATTGGATCCCAACGCCACGCTGATTGCCGAAGTGCAGACGCTCGACGATGAAATAACCTCCGCCGCCTCAGGTTCGACGTCTGGCGTCGGTTCGGGGGGCATGGCATCCAAGGTGGCCGCGGCCCGCATGGCGCAGTGGTCCGGCGTTACGACGGTGATTGCTCCAGCCCGCGAGGACCACGTAGTGGAGCGCGTCCTCAGCGAAGAGATTGGACTGGGCACCATTGTGCGGCCGCGTAGCGAGCGGCTCAGTGCGCGAAAGGCGTGGATCGCTTTCGCCCTCCCCACCAAGGGGTCGCTCGTGGTCAACTCGGGTGCGGCTGAGGCGCTTGAGCGCGACGGCCGCAGCCTGCTCGCCGTCGGCGTCGTGAAGACCACGGGGCAGTTCGCAGCCGGGGAGGCCGTTGAGCTGTATTCCGAAGCCGGACGCCTCATTGCCAAAGGCGTCGTTCGTGTGAGTCACGACGCCATAGGCGAAGCCGATGTCGTCGTACATCGAGACGAACTGGTTGTGCTGGTCTAGGGCGTAGTCGGCCTTGGCTACGCTAAAACAATGACTCTGGCATCACTCCACGACCAAGCGAACGATGTTCGCGCGGCCGCGAGAGTTATGGCCACCACTGATGATCAAACACGCCGAGACGTCGTCTCGACGGTGGCCGATCGACTGGCGCAACGGGTTGAGCACATCTTGGCCGTCAACGCCACCGAAGTAGCCGCCTACAACGGCGAAGCGGCCGGTCTCGACCGACTCACGCTGACCGCTGCACGAATCGAAGGAATCGTGACAGCGCTGCGTGACATTGCCGCCCTCGACGATCCTCTCGGCGAAATTGTGGAATCGGGTCGCCGACCCAATGGTCTGGAAGTCTCTCGGGTCCGCGTGCCACTCGGCGTCGTCGGAGTGATTTACGAGAATCGCCCCAACGTCACGATGGACGTGGCGGCCCTTTGTCTCAGGTCCGGCAACGCCGCATTTTTACGGGGCTCCTCTACGGCCCAGCAAACCAACCTGGCCCTCGTGGATATCTGGCACGAAGTGTTACGTGAATTCACGCTGCCTACCGCCTCCGTCTCACTGGTCGCTGACACGTCACACGAAACGGCCGCGGCCTTCATGGGTCTGGTGGGCACCATCGACTGTCTGATTCCCCGGGGTGGCCCTCGACTTATTGCAGCCATGCGAGAGCACGCGCGAGTGCCATACGTACTCGACGGCGACGGTAACTGTCACGTGTACGTCGACAGCGACGCCGATCTTTCGATGGCGGCCGAGATTGTCCGTAATGCCAAGATGTCGCGCCCCGGTGTCTGCAACGCCGCTGAATCACTGCTGGTGCACACCGCGATTGCCGACACGTTTATCCCAGCGTTAAAGACGATTCTGCCCGGAGTGGAGATTCGAGGCGACAACGCGGTCTGCGCTCGCCTGGAGTCGGCAACACCGGCCACTCCCGAAGACTTCGCCACGGAGTTTCTCGGTCCGATTATTTCTGTCGCCGTTGTGGATTCGATAGACGAGGCCATTGCCCATGTCGCCCAGTACGGCACGGGTCACTCGGAGGCAATTGTCTCGCGAGACCCGGTAGCCCAGCAGCGCTGGATTCGAGAAGTCGAAGCGGCGGCAGTCGTCGTGAATGCCTCTACCCGATTTATTGACGGGGGCGAACTTGGTCTTGGCGGGGAAGTGGGCATCTCGACGCAGAAGCTCCACGCACGCGGACCCATGGGTTTAAAAGAGTTGACTTGCGTTAAGTGGGTCGTTGTAGGAAAGGGACATGTCAGATGAGTTCAATTGATCCACGTCAGGAGTTGGCCGACCGATTGGGCCTGGCCGAAGTGCCACCGGCTCGATTTGAGAATGTCGCCGAAGTTATCGAGAGGCTTCGCCAGAACGACTATCTCTCTGATGAGGCCATTGCCTCGGTGACCTTCTTGGCCGACCGACTGGCTAAGCCCGTCCTCGTCGAAGGACCCGCGGGAACAGGAAAGACCGCCCTCGCCAAGGCCGTCGCTGACGCCGTCGGCGCGCGCCTCATCCGCCTGCAGTGTTACGAGGGCCTCGATGAGTCCAAGGCCCTCTACGAATGGAACTACCGCAAGCAGTTGCTTCGTATCCAGGCCGGACGCAGCGAGTCCAGCGCGGAAGACTGGTCGGCCCTCGAAGAGGACATCTTCGCCGAGGAGTTCCTCCTCACCCGTCCACTGCTAGAGGCAATTTCAGCCACTGAACCCGTAGTGCTGCTGATTGACGAAATCGACCGCGTCGAACTCGAAACCGAAGCCTTACTTTTGGAAATCCTCTCGGAGTACCAGGTCTCCATCCCCGAACTAGGCACGGTGAAGGCTAAGCAGATCCCGATGGTCTTTTTGACCTCGAACAACACCCGCGAACTCTCCGAAGCGTTGAAGCGTCGCTGCCTCTACCTCTACGTCGGTTACCCCGACGTCGAGCGCGAGCGGGACATCATCATTTCTCGCGTTCCTGGCATCTCCACGGCCCTCGCGGAGCAGATTGCGCGCGTTGTGCGCTCGCTGCGCAACTTGGACCTCAAGAAGGCTCCATCGGTTTCGGAAACGCTGGACTGGGCGCGCACTCTGGTCCTCCTGGGTCGTGAGGAAATCGGAGAGGCCGATGCCGTCGCGACGTTGCACATCTTGCTTAAGTACCAGGCTGACCTTGAAAAGGCCACTAAGGAATTAGTCGGCCGAGGCAAGGCTCTTGCGTAATCTTCTCGGCGAGTTCATCGTCGAGTTGCGAGCGGCCGGACTACCGGTATCGATGTCTGAACACGTCGATGCCGCACGAGCTCTCACGGCTATCGATATCTCGGACCGCGACATGGTGAAGGCGTGTCTGGCCGCCACGTTGGTTAAGAACGGCGATCACATGCCCGTCTTTTCGACGGCCTTTGACGTGTACTTCTCTAACCGCCACGCCAGTGGGGCCGACCTTGGTGAGATGAATGAAGAGTCAAGCAACGCCGACGAGACCAAGGGCGATGACCCTAACGCCACCGGCATGCGTGGTTCGGGGCGCAGCCGCGGCATGGGTGGCGGTGGCGGCTCCTCGATGTCGGCCGAAGAATTGGCAGAAATGCTCTTTAAGGCGATGCAGTCCAACGACTTGAACTCAATGCGCTCGGGGGCTCGCGAGGCCGTTGATCGCTACGCCGGCATGGAGCCCGGACGGCCCGTTGGCGGCACGTACTACCTCTATCGCACGTTACGAAACCTCGATCTCGACACACTGATGGATCGATTGATTGCGGCCGGCACGAAGGCCGATGCCGACGGCCTCGAAGAGCGGCTCGTCAAAGATGAAGCCAAAGCCAAAGTGGAGGCCCTGAAGGCCGCCATCGAAGCGGAGATTCGCGAACGGCTCGTTGACGACCGCGGGGCCGAAGCGCTCGGCAAGAGTGTTCGAAAGCCCCTCCCAGAAGATATCGACGTCATGCACGCCAACCGCGATGAGATGGCCCAGTTGGAACGAGCGCTCAAACCGCTGAGTCGTAAGTTGGCCACCCGTTTGGCTCGACGCCGACGGAAGCGTCGTCGCGGACCGATCGATTTGCGTAGCACCGTGCGTCGCAGTCTCTCAACCGGCGGCGTGCCTATTGACCTTCGTTTTAAGCCGCCGCACCCCGCCAAGCCCGAGATTGTCGTCATTGCCGACATTTCCGGGTCGGTGGCCTCATTCGCTCGTTTCACGTTGCACATGGTTCACGCCATTTCGTCTCAGTTCTCCAAGGTGCGGAGTTTTGTCTTTGTCGACGGACTTGACGAAGTCACGCATCTCTTTGAAGAGAGTGACGACCCGGCGGAGGCCGTAGCTCGTATCAACTCGGAGGCCGACGTCATTGCCTTTGATGGTCACAGTGACTACGGCCGAGCCCTTTTGGTATTCCATGAGAAGTACGCCAGCACGATCAACAAGCGCACCGCCGTTCTGATTCTGGGTGATGCCCGTAACAACTACCACCAGGCTCACGCCGAGGTGTTGGCCGACTTGAAGTTCCGAGCCCGCAACGTCTACTGGCTCAACCCTGAACCCACGAGTTACTGGAACAGTGGTGACTCGGTGATTCGCGAGTACGCACCGTACTGCGACAAGGTGGTCGAGTGTCGGAGCCTGCGGCAGTTGGAGGCCTTCGTCGGAGATCTGGCGTGAGTTCACATCCCGTACTGCCACCCGCTGGGATTCGCCAACGAGGACCGGTGGTTTCCGGAACCCAGCTCGTCTTGGTACGGCATGGCGAGAGTGTCGCCAACAGTTCCGGTGTGGCCGGTGGGGCGCTCGGCGACGGTGGTCTGACTGCGCTCGGTCGACTTCAAGCACGCACGTTGTCAACGCGATTGACCATGTCTGGCGAGCTTGCGGCGACCGCTGCTTTCTATACCTCTGTTCTGCCACGTGCCCGACAGACTGGCGAGATTTTGTCGTCGGCCCTGCCCCCGAAGCTCACGCTCACCACCTTGGAAGACGTGGACGAATTGCGAGTAGGGGAGGGAGACGGACTTTCGTGGGGTGAATTTGCCGAGCGCTTCAGTCCACCCGATTGGGATGTCAATCCTCATCTCGCCAATGCTCCGGGCGGAGAGTCTCTTCTTTCGTTTTACGACCGTGTGGTCTCTGCGCTGACGAAACTTGCTGAGCGCCATCCGGCCGAGATGGTGGTCGTGGTCTGCCACGGGGGCGTCATTGAGCAGGCCGTGAAATGGTCGCTCGGACTCGAACCCGGTCGCCGTATGCAGCCCCGAATAGAACACTGCTCACTAACGGAAATCGAAGTGCGCAGCGAGTATCGACGACTTCTCCGCTTCAACGATCAATCACCGGTACCGAGCTGATACTGCCGGGCCTGAGTTCGCGCTGAACTAGCGCTGACTGAGATATTCGGCTACGTGAAAGGCCAGGTCCAACGACTGCGAAGCGTTTAGTCGGGGATCGCACATTGAGGTGTAGTTAAGGCCGAGATCCTTTTCGGAGAGACCCATGCCCCCACCGAGACACTCGGTGACGTCGTCGCCAGTGAGTTCGATGTGCAGCCCACCGGCCCACGTACCGAGGGACTGGTGGATGTTAAAGAAGGAACGAACTTCGGCCAAAATGTCATCGAAGCGACGGGTTTTGATGTCACCCTTGGTCGTGAACGTGTTGCCGTGCATCGGGTCGCAGGTCCACACGACCGACAGGCCGGCATCCTTGAGGGCGCTGATCTGGGCGGGCAGTTTGTCTTCAATCAAGTCGCGACCCATGCGTGAAATCAGGGTGATGCGTCCGGGGATGTTGTCCGGGTTCAATCGCTCAACGAGAGCTACCGTCTCTTGAGGCGTGAGGTCGGTACCGACTTTCATCCCGAGTGGATTGCCCACGCCACGGAGGAACTCGACATGGGCACCGTCGAGTTGGCGCGTACGGTTGCCGATCCACAGCATGTGGGCCGAGCAGTCGAACCAGTCACCCGTGAGCGAGTCTTGGCGAGTGAGCGCTTGCTCGTAGGGGAGAATCAACGCCTCGTGACTGACGTAAAAGTCAACCTCGTGGAGGTGGCTCTCACGACCCAGGTCAATACCGCAGGCCGCCATAAAGCGCAGGGCGCGCTCGATGTCATCGGCTACGACTGCGTAGCGCTGACCCATCGCCGAGTCGGCGACGAATTCTTGGTTCCAGGCGTGGACGCGAGCGAGGTCGGCGAAGCCACCCTTTGTAAAGGCTCGTAACAGATTGAGCGTCGTCGCGCTCTGGTGGTAGGCCTGAACCAGGCGAGCGGCGTCGGGTCGTCGAGCTTCTGGGGTGAAGGGTTCGTCGTTCACGATGTGCCCGCGGAAGGCCTCGAGTGAGACCCCATCGATAGTTTCGATTTCCTTGCTACGCGGCTTGGCGAACTGACCCGCGATACGCCCCACTTTGACCACGGGAACGCCCGAGGCGTAGGTGAGTGCCACGGCCATCTGCAAGATGACCTTGAGTTTGTCGCGGATCGCATCGGCACCGGCCACGTGGAACGATTCGGCGCAGTCACCGGCCTGAAGGAGAAATGCCTGCCCGTTGGCGACATCGCCGAGCTGGGCGGTCAGTCGTCGAGCTTCACCGGCGAAGACGAGAGGGGGTTGGGCGACGAGGGCCGCCTCGGCCTCTTCGAGTTCGGCCATTGAGGGCCATGCGGGCTGCTGAAGCGCTACACGCGAGCGCCACGAGGTGGGATTCCAGTCCGACGTGACGGTATTCATCTTCCTAGCGTAGATGAACAGGTCGAGCGAGGAAAGTCCGGCTTCTAGTGTGTGAAGGTGACGTTACGTCGAGTCGGACTCTTTGGGGGCACCTTTGACCCCCCGCACCTCGGACACGTAGCCGCCCTGAGCGATGCCTGGGCCTCGGGCTATTTTGACGAAATTATTGTGACCGTGGCCGGCGACCCCTATCTGAAGTCAAACGAGGGGGCAATTACTCCGGCTAGTCGCCGCCTGGCGATGGCCGAAGCGGCCTTCGCTGAACTACCGGGAGTCCTCGTCTCGGATATGGAGATCAGGCGGAGCGGTCCGACGTACACCATCGATACGGCTCGGGAAATTCTCGCCACCGACGTGACACTGACCCTCATCATCGGCGCCGATGTCGTTCCCCAGCTCGCACGTTGGCGCGAGTCCGAGATCCTTGCGTCGTTGGTAACGCTCTACGTCTTGCCGCGAGGTGACGTCCAGGTGACGATTCCGACTGGGTGGCGGGGGACGGTTGCCTCGATGGAGCCTGTCGACCTCTCGAGCACATTTACGCGTGAACGCCTGGAAAATGGGGAAAATCCCCATGGATTAGTGCCCGAAGCGGTTATTCCCTTGCTGTAGACCCCCTGCGGGTAGCCTGTAGTCACGATGGCAGTTCGAATTCTCGACCTGACGGAGACGGATCGGCCCCCCTTACGGGTCGTCGAAACCGTACTTTCCCGGCGCGACCTGCGCCGTATTCGTCATCGTTGGGAAATCCTGGGACTCGGTCTGCTTGTTGTTCCCTTTGTTGTCACCTTGGTGTCACTCGGGGTCTCACGCTGAAACCCGAAACATCGGCCGCTCCGCTGCCCGCGTGGCCCATTCCCGCTTCGACTCATGAACTGCTGGAAGCTGCCGTTACCGGTGCCGCCGAAAAGATTGGCCTGAACACGACGGTTCTCTACTGTGGTGAGCTGATTGACGCGTTTGACGCCCTGGTCATCGTTTCCGGGCGTAACGACCGCCAGGTCCGGGCTATTGCCGAAGAGATTGAACGGCTGGCCCAGCTCGCAGGTCGCAAGCCTCTGCGCGAGGAGGGCTGGAGTGACGGTCGCTGGGTGGCGCTGGACTACGGCGATGTCGTCGTGCACGTCTTTGAGGAGGAGGCTCGGGAGTACTACGACCTCGAACACCTCTGGAGTGCAGCGCCGATCTACCGCCCCTAGGGCGCGACGCTGTCGATCGTCAGAGTGCGGCCATGCGCCACATCGGTGACATTCAGCGTGCCTATGCCGTAGTTGTCCCGTAACGTCGCAACGAGTTGCTCCATCGCTGCCATGGTGTCGGCGGTCGTGCCAGATTGCAACCCCGCAGTAATGAAGATGGTGGCCTCGCTGCCGCGAACCACAGCGCGACTAATCGCAATCTTGGGCGAAAGGGCGGTAGAGAGGCCTGTGGGCACGGAGAGTGCCAAACGGGCGACCAGCGTCGAAATAGTTACTGGAGCGGGAATCCGTACCGATCTCCGCACGAGCTGCTGCTCGGCATCGTAGAACCAGAGGGAGACGGTGGCCGACTGCTTCGTTCCGGCGCCGTTGAGAAGACCCGATGGAACATCAGCCGAATCAACGGTTCGCGGTGACGAGTCGGTCGGAACCAAGGTGCAAGCGCTAAGGAGCAGCGCGGCGAGCAGTCCGAGGGCGGGAGTGCGGAGACGGTTCATTCTGCGCCGATCTCCATTATTGGTAGCCAGATCACCATGCGGCATCCGCCGAGTGGAGAGTCGGTGATGGTGACTCGGCCGGCGAAGCGCTTGACGTGCTCGGAGACGAGGGCCAAGCCGAGGCCCGTGCCGTGCGCGTTACCGCGACGCGAGGCGACGCTGCCTCGATAGAACCGCTCAAAAACCCGCTCACGTTCGGCGGGGGCAATACCCGGGCCGTTGTCATCGATGGCAACTTCGACGCCACCGTCGTTCGCAAACAAAGTGACGGCCACCTGTCCTTCGCCGTAGCGGTAGGCATTTTCAAGCAGGTTGGTGATAACCCGCTCGAAGCGCCGACGGTCAACTGAGACGAAGTACTCAGCCGTCAGTTCGGAATGGAGAGGGGTGGCTGGAAGCTGGTGTCGACGTGTGGCAGACAGGACGCACTGGCTGACGAGCTCATTCAGAGGGAGGACCTCGTTAACGAGCGTGTCGGTGCCGGCGTCGGACTTGGCAATATCGAGGAGGTCTTCAACGAGGGACTGGAAAGTGGCCACATCAGTGGTCAGGAGCGAGAGGGCCTCGCGAGCATCGGGATGCAGCTCGGCCTCGTGCAGTCGAAGGACTTCGGCCGACATCGCCAACGTGGTCAGCGGTGAGCGCAGTTCGTGGCTCACGTCGCTGGCGAACCGCGCGTCTCGATCGAGGCGGCGGACCAACTGTTCGACCATTTCGTTAAAGGCAGCCGAGAGCGTGGCTACTTCGCTGTGGGGCGCATCGCTGGGCAACCGCACGGCCAGGTCGCCCTCGGCCACCAGTCGAGCCGCCTGCGCGGTATCGGCCAAGGGGGCGAGCGCGCGACGAGTCGTTCGTCGCCCGGCATAGGCCCCAAGCCCACTGGTGAAGAGGGTCCCGAGAGCCAAGACTCCGAGTAGGCGATTTAAGGTGCCGTTCAAGTCGGCGAGTTCGCGCCGCTGGAAATAGGTGGCCCGAACGGCCGGAAGAGGGACCGCAATGACGAGAACCGGTATGTTCCGCTCGATAACGACTTGACGAATCACCTCGGTACCCGAACCGCGAAATGCGACAGGAATGGTCTCGGGGTCCGCCACAGTGGTGCCCTCAATCCACGTCGATCCCAGGCGGACGAGGGAAGAGCTGGTAGTGGCCGCGTCGAGTGACGTGAGGAGCGAAGGCAACGAGGCCGGCTCTTGCGATAGGGCGCTGCGCACGAGGGCGGCGTTCACGTAGGCCTGCTGAAGATCACTGGCCTGCCGTGAGACGACGACGATGTGACGGACGCCAAAATAGGTCAGACTGGCGAAAATCGTGCTCAGTACGGCCGCGCCGACGGCGAAGGTCCATGTCAGTCGGCCGCGCAGCGAGCGAGTAGCCACTACAGGACCAACTTGTAGCCCTGGCCGCGCACCGTGAGTATGAAGGTGGGGGTGGCCGACTCGGGTTCGACCTTGGCGCGAAGGCGACGCATGTGCACATCGACGAGTCGACCGTCACCGAAATAGTCGTAACCCCAGACGTGTTCGAGGAGATGTTCTCGTGACAAGACTCGACCATTCGCGCTGGCCAACTCCGTGAGCAACTTGAATTCAGTAGCCGTCAGGTGAATTTCGGTGTTATCGGCCCGCAGCACCGTTCCTTCTTCGGGCGTAATGCGCAGATCGCCCATGGTGAAGGCCGCACGGCCCGTTGGACGGCGACGAAGGTGGGCGCGGACCCTTGCGAGGAGTTCGCGAGGCACGAACGGCTTTTTGACGTAGTCGTCGGCACCCGCCTCAAGACCTTCAACGACGTCGGCCGTGTCGTCGCGAGCCGAAACAATGATGACGGGAATATCGGAAGTCGTTCGAATATGTCGACAGGCCTCAAAGCCATTAGCGCCAGGCAACATCAAGTCGACGATGGCGATAGCGGGAGTCTGGCGGTCAAACATCGCAATGCCATCCTCAGCACTGGCGGCAGCATCGACGACGAACTCTTCCCCTTCAAACATCAGGCGGAGTGCGGTGCGAATGCGGTCATCGTCTTCGATTATGAGAATCCGTGCCATGGAGCCAAATCCTACGGCCTGGCGAGAAGTGACCGGGTGGCCTCGTTAGCCTTGACGCGTGTCTAGAAACGGGGTCGAACTGCCAGCGCTGTGGCGAACTGACGATTTTGCGACCCGCCTCCATGCGGCCAATCGTTCACCCGAAACGGTACGGGCCTACCTCGGTGACTTGGAGCTCTTCGTCTCGTGGGCCCTTGAGCAGGGCTACGAGAATCCGGTTCGGATCACTCGCAAGGAACTGCGCGACTATGTCGGTTTTTTGACACGCCGGGGTGATCAGCGCACCTCAACGGCCCGGCGCGTGGCCACGGTACGAAACTATTTCGCCTGGCTGGTCCACGAAAATGTTCTGGAGTCCAGTCCGGCCGCGGGACTTAAGACCCCCAAACCGCCTAAGAAATTGCCCGAACTCGTGGTGCGCGAGCAACTCGACGAACTGCTGGACGGCGATTGGGGTGACGATGCGAAGGCAATTCGCGATCGGGCCATCTGTGAAATCCTCTACGGGGCTGGACTGCGCGTCAGTGAACTCTGCGGTCTCGACCTCGACAGCATTGATGAGCCCTCCGGCCTGATTCGGGTAACAGGCAAGGGCAACAAGGAACGCGTGGTTCCCCTCCACGCCACGGCCTTTGCGTCACTGGCCCTCTGGCGCCAGCGGGGGCGGGCTTTAATGATGGGCGACCTGTCGCCCGGGGCCGCTCTGTTTTTCAATGGGCGGGGCCGGCGCTTGACGCCCCGGGACGTTCGCCGGATTCTCGATGGCCGTATCGGGCAGGGCCATATCCACCCTCACGCCCTCCGCCACACGTACGCCACCCATCTCCTCGAGGGTGGGGCCGATTTGCGG
>CALAYR010000152.1 GCA_937894805.1 uncultured Acidimicrobiaceae bacterium
TACCGCCGGCAACACGGCGAAGCTCTGCCACAGTTCTCGGTAGAGTCCGGCCTTGCGTATTTCATCCACAACGACGTAGTCAGCGGCGCGCAGAATCTCGGCCCTCTCCCGCGTCACTTCGCCAATAATGCGCACACCGAGTCCAGGACCGGGGAATGGTTGACGCCAGACGATTTCGCTGGGCAGGCCCAGCTCTTCGCCGACCTTGCGGACTTCATCCTTAAACAAGGTACGGAGCGGTTCGATCAAGTCGAAGGAAAGGTCTTCGGGGAGACCACCAACATTGTGATGGCTCTTGATATTCGCAGCATGGCCGGAGCCCGATTCGATGACGTCGGGGTAGAGCGTCCCTTGCACCAAGAAGCGCGGGCCCTCGCCGCCGGCTCCGAGTTCGCGAGCGACGGCTTCGAACTCTCGAATGAAGAGCTCGCCAATAATCTTGCGCTTTCGTTCGGGGTCCGTCACACCGGCCAGAGCATCGAAGAATCGATCCTGCGCCTTCACGTGGATCAATTCGACACCAAACTGCTTTACGAACGTCTGCTCGATCTGTTCGCCCTCATTCGCTCGCATTAGTCCCGTGTCTACAAAGACGCACGTGAGTTGCTTGCCAATGGCCCGTGTCACCATCGCAGCCGCGACGGCCGAGTCCACACCACCCGAGAGGGCGCACAGCACGCGCTCCGAGCCAACCTTTTCGCGAATAATCGCTACCTGATCATCGATGATGTTGGTGTTCGTCCACGAGGCGGGCAGAGCGGCCAAGTTATGCAGGAAGTTTTCGATGATGTCTTGGCCGAATTCACAGTGGGCCACTTCGGGGTGATACTGCACGGCGTAGAAGCGGCGAACGTTGTCTTCCATGGCGGCGATTGGAGCCAAGGGCGTGGACGCCGTGGCGACAAAACCGTTAGGGACTTGCGTGATGGCGTCACCGTGGCTCATCCAACTGTCGGATGCATCGGGCACGGCCGTCAAGAGATCACTCGTGCCGTTGCGGGTTAGCGTCGTGCGTCCGTACTCACCACCACCGGTTGAGGTCACTACCCCACCGAGTTGCTGAGCCATAAGTTGGGCTCCGTAACAGATACCGAGCATTGGAATTCCCAGTTCGTAGATGCCCGGGTCGAGCGACGGGGCCGGGTTCTCGTACACGGACTTAGGTCCGCCGGACAAGATGATGGCCCCTGGGGCGCGACGGCGAACTTCTTCGGCACTAATGGAGGCCGGCACAATTTCGGAAAAAACGTGAGCCTCTCGGACACGACGCGCAATCAGCTGCGCGTACTGCGCCCCGAAGTCAACAACGAGAACGGTTGAGCTCAATGGCCCATGCCGACGCCCTGCGAGCGCTGGAGCTGCTTTCCTTCAGTTTGCAGAGAGGGGGCGAGCATGATCTCGGCCTTTTGGAATTCCTTCAACGTTTCGTAGCCACACGTAGCCATCGAGGTGCGAAGCGCGCCAAACAAGTTCATGCGTCCATCGTTTTCCGTGGCGGGGCCGAGGAGAATTTCACGCAGCGATCCACGAACTTCGGTGCGAACGCGAGCTCCACGAGGCAACGTGGGGTGGAACGTGGCCATACCCCAGTGGAAACCACGGGCCGGTGCTTCGGTCGCACTTGAAAGCGGCGAACCGATCATGACGGCGTCAGCACCGCAGGCAATGGCCTTGGCGACATCGCCGCCCTTACTCATGCCACCGTCAGCGATGACGTGGACGTAGACACCTGTTTCGTCGAGGTGACGCATGCGTGCGCCCGCAACGTCAGCAATGGCCGTTGCTTGGGGAACACCAATTCCAAGGACACCTCGGGTGGTGCAGGCATTACCGGGACCCACGCCGACAAGAACACCCACGGCGCCCGTGCGCATCAAGTGCAAGGCCGCTTGGTAGCTGGCGCAACCGCCGACGATGGTTGGGATTTCAAATTCACGAATAAAGCTCTTCAGGTTGAGAGGCTCGACCGTCTTGCTCACGTGCTCGGCCGAAACGACCGTGCCCTGAATAACCAAGATGTCCAACTCGGCATCGGCAATGGCCTTGGCCATCCAGTTCGTGCGCTGTGGTGTTACGGAGGCCGAGGTCGTAACGCCGGCCGCCTTCATTTCACGAATGCGCTGTGTAACGAGTTCCAACTTGATTGGCTCGAGATACATCTGCTGCATTCGAGCAGTGGCCCGCTCATTGTCGAGCTCACGGATTTCATCAAAGAGTGGCGTGGGGTCCTCGTAGCGAGTCCATAGTCCTTCGAGGTTCAAGACACCAAGCCCACCGAGCTTGCCGATTTCAATCGCGGTGGCAGGAGAAACCACACCGTCCATGGCGGAGGCGAGGAGGGGAAGTTCAAACCTATACGCGTCGAGTTGCCAGGCAATGTCGACGTCTTCGGGGTCACGAGTTCGACGAGAGGGCACAATCGCGATGTCGTCAAAACCGTACGCTTGACGTGCCGACTTGTAAATGCCGATCTCTACCTCAGCCACAATGACCTCCGTTATAAACCGCCACCAGGGCGTCGCGGTGCCCACAATCTACCGGACGCCCGGCCACTTCGGACCAGCCCTAGTGGTACATACGGGCGTATTCGGATGAATACACCACGTGATAGTTGTCGTCGAAGTACTTATGTGGGGTCACATAAATCGTGGTGTGGTGAGAGTTCTTAGTCTCACCACGAGAACGACTGTTCACGAGGTTCACTTTGGATTCGTAGATGAATGCGCGCCAGTCGAGGACGTTGGGGGCGTATGCGGAAAGCAGGTTGTACTTACCGGGGGCATTTAGGAAGGTGATTTTGCCGTACTGGTCGGTCTGAACGAGATTGTTCTTAGGAATATGTGCCTGCGCCCAGAGAGCTGCGTTGTACTCCGCTTCTGAAACAAAGAAACGCTCAGACGACTCGCTCTGCCCGACAATCGACGATGGGGCACCACCACCCGTGAGGAATCGTGAAAGACCAAAAACGTCAAACATCGCAATGGCCATGGAGGAAATCACGAGGGCACCCGTCAACTTGGGTCGCCAGCGAATGGATCGCATAATGGCGACCGCCAGGGGAACGGAGAAGTAGAGGTTCGAAAGGAGCGCTCCCCGTTCAGGGTTATAGAACTGGGCCAGGGTGCCTGAAAACCGAAAAAGAATGGCTCCGAAGAGGGCACCGACACCAAGAGCGAAGAGGTCTTCTTCAGTGCTGTATCGCTCTGGCTCACGTTTCCACAGGTAGAGCAGATAGGGAACCGATAGCGACAAGGAGACATTCACTAAGTCGGATTTCAAGATGGTGATCTTTTCCCAGATGTTTGTCACACCAGGCGCAATACCCTTCAGCGTCGGCACCACGGTGTCCTTAAGGACGTGCTTGCGACCTTCGAGCGGCACTTCAAGTTGCGGGACCAAGATCTTCAGCGAGGTCAGGATCTCGCTCTGATACTGCTCGACCGGAACTCTCTTGATTCCGCTTGAAGCAGAGAGGGCGAGGCCCGATGACACGATGCGGTTCGATGGCTTGACCAGCGCATTGTTATCGGTTATCACTAGGTTCCAAACGACCGCGGCAATGAGCGTGCAGATCACTGGCCCGAAAGTAATAACCGTTTCTCTTCGATTTTTTCGCTTGAAGCCGGTCGCAATGAAAGTGGCCATCCACGCCACCAGCAAAATCGAGGCTTGGAAATACGCCGTCGAATAATGGGTAAACGAGAGGCTCACGCCCATCACCATGAAGTAGAGGCGCTGATTTCTCGTGCCAATATTCTCGCCCAGGATGACCACGATGCTCGTCAGGAGAACGAACGCGATGGCTTGACGGCCCAAGGTTGCCATCTCCTGGGGATAGGCAATTGAGCCAATGACGAGCAAACACGATGTTGCCGTAGCGGCTCCATCGGTGGCCACTCGACGGACCGAAAGGAAAATGCCTAGCGGCACCAACGCCAAGAGGGCCGTAAAGACCGCCTTGAAGATCCAAGTGAAGGCCACCCCGGTGAGTGAGTGCAGCTGGACGGGGAACGACGTCAAAGAAAGCATCGCGGCGTAGGCCGAGTGATCTGGCGGGACTATCCAAATCCCTCGATTGAAGGTCTGCATACAGACCCCGAACTCCTGTTGAATATCCCAGCCGTTGAGGTGTTCCGAACGTAGCGAATACGACCACACCACGGCCAGCGAAATCGAGTAGATCAACGCCGAGATTGGAAAACGTACATCGCGGCGCCAAGTCACTATCGAGGTAAAGACCACGAGTCCGATGATGACCACGAGATTGACTACGGCAATGTCGTTCCCGTGTCCCCCATTGAGACGGAATGCACCGATGGCCGCGACAAGGGGAAAGACTAAGAAAATCGAAGAGTAGTAAACGTGATACGGCTCAACACCTTCAAAGACATACGAAACCGGGTCTCGTTTTACAATCGCGCACGCGATTGTAAGGACGAGAAGTACAGCGCCCCAGATCCAGAGTTGGGGAATCCGATCGAGGGGTCGATCGACGCCAACGTGTGGGCCGGCGAGGGAGACGATGTAGCCCATCACCATGATGAAAGTCGTGCCGAACGCCACGGTCAAAATCACACGGGAGGAAATACTTTCCAATCGAATCCGGAGCAGGGAGGCGATAGCTGAACCCGGAAGCAGCAAGATTGTGACCAGAAGAAAGATCTGTCCAAAGGCATTAGACGACGAGTGGCCGGCCACGGCGACGAAGGCGGCAATCAGGACCCAGGCGACGCCACGCGCTGAGCGGAGCCTCTCCCTGATCCACGCCATCACGACCCCTCCGTTTGCTCAATTGAGGCAGATGCTGGCCACCACCGATAGGGCCAATTTAGTCCTGCATCTCGAGTAGCAAAAATGAAAGTCACTCGAGGGTTTTCTTGAGTAAATCGGCGTACAGTGCCGCTACGGAGTCCCAACTGAGGTCAAGGTGTTGCCCCCAGAAACGCTGGGAAATCAACTCCCCACTGGCATCTGCTGCGAGCCAGAACTGCAATGCTCGGACCAGAGCTGCGACGTCTCCGGCCGGAATGACCGAACCCGTGAGGCCGTCGCTGACCAACCTCCTCGCCTCGTTGTCGAGGTGGTCAGAGGTCACCACGGGTGTTCCGACCCCCAGCGCTTCGCCCACCGCAATACCAAAACCCTCCCGTTCCGATGGGAGCGACACCACGGTAGAGCCCTTCATTAAGCCAAGAACTTCATCGTGGTCGGCCACATCACCAAAAAATGTGACTCGGTCGGCGATGCCGAGCTCTTCACTCAGTGCGATCAATTGTTCATGCTCGGGTCCCGACCCAATGATCCCAAGAGTTACTTCAGGAATTTGCGCAAGGGCCCGAAGTGTGAGGTCGACCCTTTTGTGGGTCATCAAACGGCCCACCGCCAGAATGGCGGGTGCGGCCGGTGCGGCCGTGACCTGATTGAGCTCTTCTTGGTCGAGCGCATTTGGAACGATGTGAATTTTCCGGGAGGGCACGTTCATCTGACGAAGGCGAATGGCACTTCCCTCGGAGACGACAGCTATCGCGGTTGGCAACTTCGTGGCCGTCCATTCAATAAAGGCACCGATAAAGCCGACGGGACCGAGGTACTCGCGCCAGTAATCACGGCCCCACACCTCGTGCCAAGTAACAACGAGAGGCACGCGTCGAATCGTTGCCACGAGCCGAAGGGGAAAGAGCTGCAAGTACGGCATGTGGTCAGCCTCAATGACGTCGTACTTCTTCCAGAGCAATTTGAAGGTCGACAGGGCAAACATAAGGGCCTGGCGAATAGAACGTCGTTCACCGTGGTACAACGCGTATCGACGACTGAGTGCGCTAAAAACTACGGGTCCCGGCGGTGGGGCGTCGTCCCACCACTTCATCGTGAACACGGTCACGTCCAAATTTTCTGCGGGCCACCGGGCAAACAGCTGTTGGTAGCGAAGCTCCTTGCCACCACGGTGCCAAGGGAGTACGGCGTCAGAAACTACGGCAACCCGCACCGATGGCTTGTCCATGGCGCTACTTGTTTCCGCGGTTCTTACCCACGTTCTTGAGCCTGTCCTTCAACTTGCCACCCGTGATATTTGTGAGATCCGTAGTAGAGGTCGTCGTCGGCACGATTCGGATGTACGACACCGGTGCGTGGGGGTAGACCTGCAACTCCACGAACTGAGGCATGCCGACTAGCTCCACTCGCACTACGTCGTACTTCGTCGTATTCCCGAGGCCGACGCGGAAGTAACGAGTCTCACCTGCGTCCACGCGAATGGATCCCGTTTCTCGAACCTCGCCATTCAATACCGAACGCCAGTGGTAGTTCTTTGACTTTGGTGTGCCGTTATAGAGCGAGACGCGCGGCCGGGCACCACCGGGAAAGCCGCTGAAGTTCTTAATGGGGTCGGCTACGCCTAGGGCCGTGAAGGGCTTAGGGAGATAGGTGCCGCCCGTGGCGCGCACCACGGAGTTGAACATGGTGCCACCAAAGACAACCATCACAGCCAAGATCACCATCATCGGAGTCCAGCGGCGGGTCAAAAACGAGGTCTTCAAGCGCTCGGACTCCCCTGGTCAAATACACAAGTCTTAGGCAGCAACCCTACGTCTCGATTGCCGTATTTCACCCGGCGTCGCGTTACGCGAACCTTGAGGAGGATGTACACACTTCGAATGGCGTCTGAGAATCGAATCTTCTTACCGTCCTGGACAGAGCGACCAACGTAAGAAATGGGCATCTCATAAGGGCGAAAACCCAGTCGCAGCATCTCGCTCGCAATCTCGGTGTCGAGACCAAAGCCCTTTTCTGTAAGACGCATAGAGCGCAGCAGCGGAATAGGTAGCAACTTAAGGCACGTGTGTAAGTCGGAAATAGCTGCGCCATAGATGATGTTGGCTACCCACGTCATGAGGCGATTGCCAATTAAGTGGTGCAGCGACGGGTGGACGGTGCCAAATCCAGACATCCGACTACCAAACACAACTTCGGCGCGGCCGGCCAGCAGTGGTCGAACGAGACGTGCAATGTCGTGCGGGTCGTATTCCGTGTCCGCATCAAAAACTAAGAGGTGCGTTCCGGTCGATACCGCCAACCCGGTCTGTACGGCAGCGCCCTTTCCGGAGTTAACTGCGTGATGAATTACCCGTACGTTCTCGCTGCTCAACTGTTCGAGGATGGCCGACGAGCCATCCGTCGATCCATCATCAACGACAATGACTTCGAAGGCACACGGGAGATGAAGGTCCACCATGGAATGCACAACACGCTCAACCGTGACCACTTCGTTATAAACGGGCACGACTATCGACAGCTTGAACGGGCGTGGGGTCGCTTCTGGATCCTTGATGAAGTCCAGTTCAGCGTGAGGAGCGGTCAAGGGAGCCGACTTTTTAGGCGCATCTGCCTTCACTCTCACTCCTTGATCTCAATTAATATTTTTCACCCTAGGGGTAGTACAGCCTCAATTTAGCGGAACGCTTAAAAAATTAACTTTCCGAAATGTTTCGCGAGAAATAAATTCTAGAAATTCCGTCAGAATTCGAGCAGTAGCACCCCAGACCAGATCTCCGGGAACCTTGAAAAAGTAGATCGGGAACGAACCATCTGCTGAAGTTGGTCGGCGACTAGACCTCCACCATCGCTCTTCGGCAAAAGACTCAACGTTCAAAAGATGTGCCAATGGCACGGTAAATACTCGGTCGACCTCATTGGGATCAATCACAAATTTCGGCTTGCCGGTGTGAATGGCGACAATGGGAAAAATCGACGAATTGCTCGCCATCGTGACAATGGGCGTCAAGTAGCCGACGATGGTAAGAGCGTCGGAGCGTAATCCCACCTCCTCGTACGCTTCTCGAATTGCCGTTTGCGTAGGTGTTTCATCAAATTCACACCGCCCGCCAGGAAACGCCACTTCGTGACGATGATTTTTCAAGTGAGCAGCTCGCCGAGTGAGCACAATTTGTACGCCTTCATCACTATCGAAGAGGCAGAGCAAAACGGCGGACTGGCGAACTTCTGTCTCTTGGTCGTGCTGATAGAGCGCCAGCTCGTCGTTCACTTCCGGCAGATGACTCGGGTCGACCACATAGTGGCCACGCAGTCGAAGGGAGATCTCCTCGGTGGTTAGAGAAGTCCAACCCTCGGAACTTCTCGATCCCCACGGAGGAGGCCGACCGGGCTCGCGACGGTCGACCAGGGGAAGCTGCTGGGGAAACTCGTGGCCCGGGAAGGGTGAGGCATGTGGTTCTATGGTCATCGCTTCCTCCTCCTCTCAACGTAATCCAACGGGTCATCGAGATAGAGAGGACCGGTAAGATGACTCTGCGAACTTTGGTTCGCCACCCCCCCCCTTTTTTTCTTGCCTAGGAGTTCTATGTCATCGCTCGCTCGCTGGTGTGTTCGTCACCGTTTTGCCGTAATTTTGCTCTGGATCGCCCTGTTCGTAGGCCTGACCAGCGCGTCAGGCTCCCTCGGCACGAACTTCCGTGACACCTTCAACTTGCCCGGCACCGAATCCACTAAGGCGCTGGGACTACTGGTGCAAGGTTTTGGTCAGACCGAAAAGGGCGACCAAGACAACATCGTTTTCCATGCGGTGAACGGCACCACCCTCAGCGATCCCGCAACCCAGGCTGCAATCACCAAGACGCTGGCGGAGATTCGCACCCTGCCGAGTGTGGCCCTTGTCGTGAGCCCTTTTACAAGGGAGGGTGCCGCCCAGATCAGCCGAAAGGACGCTTCGATCGCATACGCCACCGTGGTCTTTACGGGTTCGGCATTCACGTTGAAGGTAGATGAAATCCGCGCCGTGGTGGACAAGGCCTCCACGTTGCGGAATTCTTCACTCGAAGTTGAGTTCGGTGGTCGCGCCATCAGTCAGCTCAATCAACCCAAGGGCAACCCTGGTGAACTCTTTGGAATTTTGGCCGCCGGAATCATCTTGATTTTGGCCTTTGGATCCTTCTTGGCCATGCTGCTCCCGCTCGGAACAGCAATCTTTGCACTGGGAACCGCCTCAGCCGCCGTGGGCCTGTTGACTCACGCCTTCTCTATCGCAACCTTTGCACCCCAGTTGGCCTCACTCATTGGTCTCGGTGTAGGAATCGACTACGCCCTCTTTATTGTCACCCGCTACCGCCAGAGCCTGCTTAAGGGAATGAGCGTGGAAGACTCAGTGGCCACGGCCGTCAACACCTCCGGACGAGCGGTACTCTTCGCCGGTGCCACCGTGTGCATCGCGCTCCTCGGCATGCTGGTGCTCCGACTCAGCTTTCTCAACGGTGTGGCCATTGCCGCGTCGGTGACTGTCCTTATCACCATGTTCGCCGCCATCACTCTTTTGCCAGCTCTGCTGCGCGTGATGGGGATGCGTGCGCTCAGCCGTCGTAGTCGCCGCCAGCTTGCGGCAGACGGTGGATCGCATGAGAGTCAGCACCCTCGCTGGGATCAGTGGAGTGCCTTTGTGGCCAAGCGTCCAGTTCCGCTCGCGATAGCTGCCATCGCAGTGATCAGCGTCTTGATTGTCCCCTACTTCTCGCTGCACCTCGGTAATGCCGATCAGAGCACCGACCCGCAGACCAGCACCACCTACAAGGCATACTCATTGCTCTCTAAGGGTTTTGGCCCCGGGTTCAATGGTCCACTCCAAATCGTCGCTCCCATCACGAATGCCAGCGACCTTGAGACCATGGGCAAGTTGGCCGTTGGGATCCAGCAGAACCCCAACGTGGAACAGGTCGCACCGCTGCAGATCAGCGAAAACCGCAAAGTCGCTCTCTTGATGGTGTTCCAAAAGTCGGGTCCGTCGGACATTGCGACCTCGGACTTGATTAAGTCCTTGCGAACCACAACCGTCCCCGAGTACACACAGGGCACCACGCTCCACGCCTACGTCGGTGGGTCCACCGCGATTTTTGATGACTTCGCTCGCACCTTGTCCGACAAGCTGCCGCTCTTCATTGGCGTGATTGTCCTACTCGGCTGCCTGCTCTTGCTTATTGCCTTCCGCAGCCTGTTGATTCCCGCCACCGCCGCACTCATGAACTTGCTCGCGGCGGGGGCGTCCTTTGGTGTCGTCGTTGCAGTCTTTCAGTGGGGCTGGGGTGGTTCACTGCTCAACGTGGGCAGTGGCCCTATCGAGTCCTTCTTGCCAGTGATCATGATTGCCATTCTCTTCGGACTCTCGATGGACTACCAAGTCTTCCTAGTGAGTCGAATGCACGAAGAGTGGGTTCACACCGGTGACAACAAGCACTCCGTCTTGCGGGGACAGGCCGACACCGGCCGCGTGATCACGGCCGCAGCCATGATCATGATTTCGGTCTTCGTGGCCTTCGTCTTTGGTGGCGAACGAGTGATTGCGGAGTTCGGTATCGGACTTGGCGCCGCTGTATTTCTCGACGCCTTCATTCTGCGCACGGTCCTGGTTCCAGCGATGATGCACCTCATGGGCAATGCGAACTGGTGGCTTCCCGCCTGGCTCGACAAGAAGATGCCCCACCTCGCCGTTGAAGCACCGGACGAAGTGAACTAAGTCGGCACTCCGGCCAGCACCGTCCCCACGACACGGATGTTCTTGATCTCCATCGGATCAGTCGTGAGTGGGTTCTGAGCCAAGACGGTGAAGTCGGCAGCTTTGCCCACTTCAATCGATCCGAGCTCGTGGTCAAGGTGCATCAATTCGGCGGCGCCGAGCGTCACCGCCCGAAGGGCCTCCATCGGAGTCAAACGTTCCTGCTCTCCGAGAATCATGCCGGTGCGGGTCACCCGGTTAACGGCACACCACATCGTGAAGAGGGGCGCGACGGGGGTCACGGGCGCATCCGAGTGAATCGAAATCTTGATTCCCTTCGACAGGGCACTCTTCGCCGGGTTGCTGCGCAAGGCTCGCTCGGGACCCATGGTGGTGGTGTAGTGAATATCACCCCAGTAAAAGAGGTGATTCGAGAAGAAGTTGAGAGCGACCCCGAGTTCAGCCGCGGCATCTAACTGTTCGGGCGACATCATCTGGGCGTGTTCGATGCGGTGGCGGTGATCATTACGCGGATCCGACTCAACAACATCGCGCAGGGCGAGCAGTGTCTCGTCAATTGCGCGGTCGCCGTTGGCATGAATCGCCACCTGAAAACCGGCCCGGTGAAAAGGGAGTACCGATTCCGTAATCGTCGCACGATCGAGAAGGAGATGTCCGTCCTCGCTGCCGTTGCAGTAACCGGGCCAGTTCAGCGCCGCCGTAAAGCCTTGAATGGAGCCGTCGGAAATCCACTTCAGCGGGCCTAGAAGGAATCTCTCATTGCAACGCCCTCGGATTGAGTGAACTAACTCGAGACTTTCAGTGGGTGAGAGTCGGCGAAAGGTTTCGTACATATGGGGAGAAACGACAACCCGTACTGGCAATTCTCCCGAGGCCGCGTACTGCGCGTACTCATCAAAGACACGACCGAGAACGCGCACGGCAAGATCGGAATGAGTTGTCACTCCCGCGAGACGGGCCAGCTGGGCTCCGGCATCTAGTGATGTCTTGGTTTCTTGTCGCATGGCGCCGACCGCATCGAAGATAAGGGCCATCGCCGTCTCGGCGAACTGACCAGTGGGCTCGCCATGGGCGTCCTTCATGACGCCCAGCGCATCGGTCGCCGAAGAAATTCCCTGCTGGTTAATGAGGAGGGAGTTGGCGTACCCCCAGTGCAGTGAGGCATTCATCACGGACACGTAGTGCTCCGTACTCACCCGGTCTAGATCATGGCGAGTGAGGGTACGACCCTCCAGGAAGGTTGGATCAAAACCCACGCCAAAGACGTGTTCACCGGTGGTCGTGGCCGCAGCGACTTCTCGTAGGCGAGCAATCACTTCTTCGATGGACGTGCATCCTCGGTCCAGGGTGCCATCCGCTCGCTGGCGATCATCAAAGCCCAGCCAGAGATGCTGACTAAAGGAGCCGTTAGGCAGCAGGTGACCGTGAGCCTCAATAAAACCCGGCACCAAGACCGCATCGGCAAACCGATCATCCCGAGTGAACTCAGTAGTGCCCAGTTGGGCAGTGACCGACTCAGTCGTTCCCACGTACAAGATGCGCCCGTCACGAACAGCAACGGCATTGGCGCGTTCATTGCTTCCATCCAGTGTGACGCATTCGCGGGCAGTAAAGAGAGTGGTCGACATAAGAGGTATGAATGCCAATCGTACAAGGCGTACCGAACAGCAAAAGGGCCGAGCCTTGCGGCTCGGCCCTATGCGATTCCCGAGGGAATGACTACATCATTCCGCCCATGCCACCCATGCCGGCGGCCGCACCAGCGGAACCGGGCTCTTCGGGCTTGTCGGCCACAATGGCCTCCGTGGTGAGCAGCAACGCAGCGATGGACGCAGCATTCTGCAGAGCTGAACGAGTTACCTTGGCGGGGTCAATGACTCCGGCCTTCACGAGGTCGACAATCTCACCCGTGTTGGCATTGAGACCGAATGAACCCGAGGCGTCAGCGACTTCGCGGACCTTGACGGCACCTTCGAAGCCAGCGTTGGCAGCAATGTGACGAAGCGGTGCTTCGAGAGCCACAGCAACGATCTTCGCACCAGTGGCCTCATCACCAACCAACGTGGCAATGACTTCTTCGACGGCCTTGCGGGCACGCACCAGTGCAGTACCACCACCGGCCACGATGCCTTCGTCGACGGCCGCACGAGTAGCGCTCAACGCGTCTTCGATGCGGTGCTTCTTTTCCTTGAGTTCAACTTCAGTAGCGGCTCCGACCTTGACGACGGCAACGCCACCGGCCAACTTGGCGAGACGCTCTTGGAGCTTCTCGCGGTCCCAGTCAGAGTCCGTCTCTTCGATCTCGCGCTTGATCTGAGCAACGCGACCCTTGACTTCATCTTCCGTTCCGTTACCGTCAACGATGGTGGTGTCATCCTTGGTCACTACGACTCGGCGAGCGCGACCCAAGAGGTCGAGCGAAGCAGTGTCGAGCTTCAAGCCAATTTCTTCGGAGATAACTGTGGCACCCGTCAAGACGGCCATGTCCTGAAGCATGGCCTTACGACGCTCACCGAAACCAGGGGCCTTAACGGCCACTGAGGTGAAGAGTCCACGAATCTTGTTAACGACCAACGTGGCGAGCGCTTCGCCGTCAACGTCTTCGGCGATGATCAACAGCGGGCGACCCGACTGCATGACCTTCTCGAGAACGGGAACGAGGTCGTGGACTGAAGAGATCTTGTTCGAGGTGAACAAGATGTAGGGGTCTTCGAGAACGGCCTCTTGGCGCTCGGCGTCAGTGACGAAGTACGGCGAGAGGTAACCCTTGTCGAACTGCATACCTTCGGTGAGCTCGAGCTCGATACCAAACGTGTTGGACTCTTCAACGGTTACGGTGCCGTCCTTGCCAACCTTGTCGATGGCCTCGGCGATTACTTCACCGATAGCGGCGTCAGCGGCCGAGATCGTAGCGACCTGAGCAATCTGCGTCTTGCCGTCAACGGGCGTGGACTGGGCGTGGATGGATTCGACGGCAGCCTTGACTGCCTTTTCGATACCGCGCTTCAGACCCGAAGGGTTAGCGCCAGCGGCCACGTTACGGAGACCTTCCTTGATCAAGGCTTGAGCCAAGACCGTGGCGGTCGTCGTACCGTCACCTGCGACGTCGTTCGTCTTGGTGGCGACTTCCTTGACGAGCTGGGCGCCCATGTTCTCAAAGGGGTCTTCCAGCTCAATCTCACGGGCAATGGAGACACCGTCGTTGGTAATGGTCGGCGCACCGAACTTCTTACCAATCACGACGTTGCGACCCTTGGGCCCGAGGGTTACCTTGACGGCATCGGTGAGCTTGTCGACACCGGCTTCGAGGCCGCGGCGGGCCTCGTCATCAAACTTCAAAAGCTTGGACATTGTTTTCCTTTTTTCGATATGTGGGCGCCGAAGCGCGTGGACTACTTGGTGATAGTGGCGAGAACGTCACGGCTGGAGAGAATGAGGAGGTCCTCACCGTCAACCGTGATCTCGGTGCCGCCGTACTTGCTGAAGACAACAGTGTCGCCAGCCTTCACGCCGGTAGGAATCAGTTCGCCATTGAGCTCGGCGCGACGGCCGGGGCCGGCAGCGAGGACTTCGCCCTGCTGGGGCTTTTCTTTGGCGGTGTCGGGGATCACCAGGCCCGAAGCCGTAGTGGCTTCGGCGCCGTTGGGACGGACAACGATTCGGTCTTCTAAGGGGTGCAGTTGCATTGCTTTTCAGCCTCCTGGTAGTTAGCACTCAAGGATTACGACTGCCAATAGTAGCAGGACGAGCCAATCACCATTTCGCCCAGTTGTGGGGCCGAAGTGCCAATTTGCCCTAACTTGGCAGGAGTCTGAAGGAGTGACCATGTCCTACCCCGTTCTCATTACCGGCGCCGCCTCAGGAATCGGGCGCGCCACAGCCGTAGCGCTCGCCGCTGCTGGTCGACCACTCGTCCTGTGGGATATCCAGGCCGAGCCCCTCGCCGAGCTGGCAGCAGAATTGGACGTCCCCACCACCATTGCGGCCTTTGACGTGACCGACGCCGCCAAGCGCCACGAGGCCTACGGCGCGGCGCGGGTCGCCCAGGGTGGATTCAGCGGTCTGGTGCACGCCGCCGGTGTTTCCGGACCTGAGCCCATCTCGGCCTTCACCGCCGAAAGTTGGGGCCGGACCATCGACATCAACCTCACCACGGCGGCCGTAATGACCCATGAACTGGCCGACGATCTCGCCAACTCGGGCGAGGGTGCCATTGTCTACATCTCCTCGATTGAGGGCTACTTCGGCCACGCCTGGCTCCCGGCCTACTGCACCAGCAAGGCCGGGCTCTTGGGCCTCGCCCGTGCGGCCGGTCACGAGCTGGCTCCTCGTGGTGTCCGGATCAACTGCGTCTGCCCCGGCGCCATCGAGACGCCCATGCTGGCTCCCCTCCTTGAGAGTGACGACTTTCGAAACTCCATCACCACGCGTACGCCGCTAGGCCGCGTGGGTCGTCCGGACGATATTGCCGACGCCATCGTCTTCCTCTTGAGCCACCAGGCTCGTTTCATCACCGGCACCTCACTCGTCGTTGATGGAGGGCTCACGTCAATCGGTGGCATCTAGCCATGAACCAAGTCCAACGACGAGACATTCGACTCATCGTCTTGTTTCGTTCGCTGTCCTTTGTCGGAGATGAAATCGCCCTGTTTGCCCTGATGGTGCATTTCGCTCACTCCAACCAGCACTGGATGATTGGAGCCCTGGCCTTCGCCAACGCCGCTCCCCCCGTTCTGTTGACGCCCATTGCGGGGCTCGTCGTTGATCGCGTGCCGACTCGGCGGCTCCTCGGCTGGCTCGGAGTGCTGCAGGCCGTCGTGGTGCTCGGTCTCGTTGTCGTCCATAACTCGTATGGGATTTTGATTCTCACCGTGCTGCTTGGTTGCGGCGTCGCCTTCACCCAGCCGGGCTACGGCGCACTCGTGGCGCTCATCACGCCCGAAGAGGACATGGCCAAGACCCAGGCGTCGATGCAGTCCTTTTTGGCGGTCGCCGGAATGGCCGGGCCGGCCCTTGCCGGTCTCATCTACGGCCAGTTCGGACTATCGACTGCTTTTATCTGTGACGGAACGACTTTTCTCCTCATCGGTGTAGCGACACTCTTTCTCCATCACGATCGACGCCCAGCGCCGCGTAGCAGTGCCGAGACGCAGAAGGGTCAGGTCATGGCCGGTATGCGATGGCTCTTTGGCGATCCCCTCCTGCGACCCGTGGTGATCGAGACCATGATTTTTGTCTTCGCCATCAACTTGATCACGGTGTCCGAAGTGGTCTTGATTACGCGCACCATGCACGCCTCCTCCACCATCTACGGACTCGTCGGTGCAACCTACGGTATCGGCAACGTTTTGGGTTCCGTTCTTGCGGGGCGATTGCCGCAGGGCGACATGAATATCATTCGCTCGCTCATGATGGGTACCGTGCTCATCGGGGGTGCCTTCAGCATCGTTGGTTGGCTGCCCTCGGTCGGGTGGGTCTTTCCCTTCATGGTCGTGGGTGGCATCGGCAATGGCATTGCCAATGTGGCGGCCATGACGCTTTTCGCCTTACGCATTCCCGAAGAGATTCGTGGTCGCGGTTACGCCGCCATCGGGGCCGTCTTCACTGGCATGTCGCTCTGCTCAATGGCCTTTGGGGGTGTCATCATTTCGGCACTGCCCGCGAGGACCATATTCCAAATTTCGGGATTGGCCTCACTCGGCGCCGTCCTCTTCTTCGGGCCCCTGGCACTACGCCAAGCGAAACGGGCCGCTCAGGGCGCGTAACGAGCGAGCGACCAGACACCATTGACTTGGTCGTAGAGTACGCGATCGTGCAGTCGGTCCTTGCGGTGTTGCCAGAATTCGAAGTGCTCTGGAGTAAGCCTGAAGCCACCCCAGTGGGCCGGTCGAGGAATCTCGCGACCATCAAACTCCGCTTCCAGTGAGCGCACACGTTCTTCGAGCTCCTGGCGACTGGCGAGGGGCTCACTCTGGTTACTGGCGTGCGCCCCAATTTGGTGGCCGCGTGGCCGAGAGTTGAAGTACTCGTCGGACTCGGCATCACTAACGCGGGTCACCCGTCCTTCGATACGCACCTGACGACCAAGTGGTTCGCAGTACCAGAGAATGGCCGCCCGGGGGTTCTCCGTGAGGTCGTGACCCTTGTGAGAGTTGTAGTTCGTGAACCAGACAAAACCCTGCTCGTCGGCGGTACGCAGCAGCACCATCCGACTCGAGATACGACCCTGGAGATTGGCCGTGGAGACGGCTATCGCCTCTGGTTCGCGGACCTCACGCGAACCTTCTTCATACCAACGGCGCCACTGGGCGAAGGGGTCGACGTCAGCGTCGACAACGTCGAAGGGAATCCAGCGTTCGTTCATCGCACATCTGCCAGTTGCCAGTTCGGCACGGCCGACAACGTGAGCGGGCTCGGACCGTTGTGCTGCAGACGATAGTGACCAGCGGCGGCAATCATGGCCGCGTTGTCGGTGCACATCGCCATCGATGGCAGGTGGGCCGCGATGCCGAACTCTTCAGCCATGGCCGTCACACCGGCTCGCAGTGACGAGTTGGCCGCCACACCGCCGGCCAGCGCAATACCGCGAACGTCATTGCCGTCGACGGCTTGTCGCAACTTGCGAAGTAACTGTTCACAGACCGCGCCCTGAAACGAGGCCGCCACGTCGGACATCGAGAGATCGGGACGCTTTTCAGTGCCGCGCACCACGGCCGTCTTCAGACCGGAGAAAGAGAAATCAAGTCCGGCGCCGGCCATGGACTTGGGCAGGGGCAGCGAGCCAATCTCGCCATCCTTTGACATTTTGTCGATCACCGGTCCACCGGGATAGCCGAGGCCGAGCCAACGGGCGACCTTGTCGTAGGCCTCACCCACGGCGTCGTCGATGGTCTCACCGAGGACTTCGTGTTCCCCGGCCGAACGCTGCAACACAATCATCGAGTGTCCCCCCGAAACCAGGAGGGTGATGACGGGCCACTCCATCGCCGGTTGCTCCAAGAGAGGGGCGAAGAGATGGCCCTCTAAGTGATTGACGCCAATGTAGGGAATACCCCACGCCAACGAGTAACCCTTCGCTGCGGCCAGTCCCACCAACAGTGATCCAATTAGTCCGGGTCCCGAGGTCACGGCGATGCCGTCCAGGGCCGGGGCGTGCGGGTCGAGTTCGGCCTCCACCAATGCGCGTCGAACCACAGAGCCAATGGTGGCGACGTGGGCTCGACCGGCCAGCTCGGGGACGACGCCGCCAAAGTCCTTGTGAACTTCCAGCGAGGACTCCACAACGGAGCTGCGAATGGCAAGGCGGTCGTCCACGACCGCAGCGGCCGTCTCGTCGCAACTCGTCTCAATGCCGAGTACTAATCCCATAAGCAAATCGTAGGGGCAGTACAGCAAAAGTCCCGCCCCACACCGAAGTATGAGGCGGGACTTACTGCAGCAGTCTTAGCGACCCTGGATAACCGCCAC
This sequence comes from uncultured Acidimicrobiaceae bacterium, assembly GCA_937894805.1. Taxonomy (GTDB): domain Bacteria; phylum Actinomycetota; class Acidimicrobiia; order Acidimicrobiales; family RAAP-2; genus RAAP-2. The sequence continues at coordinate 17,984 of CALAYR010000152.1, forward strand.
GCGGTTAAGCACGGTGCCACCGAACTTCGTGGTGCAACCACCGTTAACCACCTTGATGGTGATTGAGCGACCACCGAAGCGGTTGAGCTCGTGACGCAGGTAGGCGGCCACGTTCACAGCGCGGTCTCGACTCAGTGTCTTGAGAGCGGTGAAGTTGGCAAAGCCCGTCACGGTAACGGACTTATTGTTCCCCGCCACAATGGCTCGAGCGGCGGCCCCAATGGCCTTGCGCATACCGTCGCTGATCTCACGCTGGGCGTAGGACCAACCACGGATGTAGGCGTTGACCTTTTGGTAACCGGATGGGATCAGCAGTGCCTTCGGCGCTGACTGGGCCGAGTTGCCGTGCGTCGTGTTCATTTGGGCCTTAAAGGAGTATGTCGCACCCTTCGTCAGTCCAGTAATGGTGCACGAGGTGCCGGTCGTGGTGCACGTGCCCACCACGTTGCCGTTGGCGTCATAGGCCGTCACGGTGTAACCAGTCACCGAACCACCACCAGTGTCGGTGGGGTGAGTGAAGGTCACGAGTGCACCGGTGCCCGAAGGTGAAGTGACGACCGTGGTCACCGTCGGCACCGCGGGGGTGCCGTAGGGGGTGGCCGTGACTTCTACCGAGGTGCTGGAGCCCTGGGCATTCTTGGCCACAATGGTGAAGGTGTACTCCGTGCCATTGGTGAGCCCAGTGAAATCGCAGCTCAGCGCCGCGTCGGGATTAGCCACGAGATCAATGACACACGTGGGGAAGCCGGGAACGGAAACTTCGTAGCTCGTTGGTACGTCTCCGGTTTTCGGAGCCGACCAGGTCACGGTGACGTGTCCATCGCCGGGAGCGGTAGCGCCATCGAGAACCGGCCCTGGTTCCGTGGGGTCCACGCCCGAGGGCTGCACGGGTGTTGAGGCATCCGAAGGAGTCGAGTCGCCGGTCACGTTCGTTGCCACTACGGCAAAGGTGTAGGACTGACCCAGCGGTAAGCCTTCAACCAGACAGGTCGTCGTAGGGGCCGTAGCGGTGCACGATCCAACCACGTTGCCGTTCGAGTCGTAGGCCGTGACGGTGTAGCCCGTAACGGGTGAGCCACCATCGTTGGCCGGTGCCGTCCATGAAACCTGGGCCGCATGGTCTTCGCCAGTGGCGGTGACGTTGGTCGGTGCGTCCGGCGCGTAAAGAACACCGGTTGGTGTCACGGGGTTCGACAGTGGCGACATCGCCGTTGAGGTGAAACCACCCGATTGACCTTGGAAGTTAGCCACCACGCCGAACTTGTAAGTAACACCCTCGGTCAAACCAGTCACGTCACAAGAAGTCGCTGGTGCGAAGGCGGTGCAAGTGAGATTGGGCGAGATGATGTTGCCATTTTCGTCGTAGGCGAAGAAGGTGTACGAGCTCACCGGAGTGCCGTTGTCGTTGGTCGGCGTATAAGTGACCGTGGCTGCTTCGGTGCCATTGGCAACCGCTGTTGGTACCTGGGGTACGGCTGGCGCAACAAATGGAACTTCGGTGACCGTGGTCGAAACTTTGGTACTACCAGCGACACCATTCGTGGTGTAGTTCACCACTACTTCGATGTCGTACGACGTGCCATTGGTAAGGCCAGTGAGTTCGCACGAAGTCGACGCCGCAGTAAGCCCAGTACAGCCGGCTCCGCCGCCAGGTGAAACGTTGACGGTGTAGCCAGTGATGACTGAACCGTTACCTGGCGGTGTCGGCCAGTTCACCGTGATCTTGCCATCGGCGGGCTTGGTCGTGACGACCGGCTTATCTGGCACCAAGTATGGAACTGTGTAACTCGAAGTCGTGCAAGCGGGGGCAACGGCGTAGACGTTCGCAGTGCAGGCCTTGAGCGTGTAGGTCTTGCCTGGAGTCAGTCCGTTAACGGTGCAGGAAGAGCTATTAATCGTTGCACCAGTGCAGATTGCTCCGGGAACTTCGAGATTGGTAGTGGGATCGATGATGAGAACTGAATGCGTACCTGTCGCGTTGGGCGTGTAGGTAACGGTCGTCACGCTGCCCGAAGTGGAACCCCTAACAGGGGCGGGTGCAACTGGCGTCCCCACAATCAGGAAGGGTGCCGTTGCTGCTGCACTCGTACCAACCGGATTCGTAGCGGTAATCCCCACTGAGTACGACTTGGTATTCGCCAAACCATCAGCAGCGGTGAAGTTACAGGTCAGGTCCGTTGTCAAGGTGATGGGTGAAGGCGGCGTAACGGTCTTGGTTGCCAAGACTGCGCCCGTTGATGAATACAACGTGCAGGCGTAGGAGGTGATCGATGAGTCGACAACACCGGGGCTCACAATCGAGGGACGGAATGTCGCGGTCGCCGTTGGGCTAGCCAGCGTTCCACCGAGCTGCAGGTTCGTCAACGTCGGGGCCGCAGGACCCCCAGCAAAGAAGGATCCAATTGTGGAAAGCGGGCCGTTTTTGATCGACCCGTCCGGTGATGTGTTCGTTGCCGTGACGTCATACGAATACGCCGTTCCGGGCACTATTGGATGGGGGTCCGAGCCAGCTCCCATGGTGCATGACGGGGTGGCCGGTGGTCCATCGGTTGAGGTGCAGACGTGAAGGTACATGTCACCGGAATAGGCGATTCGGACAAGGATTTCGTTCGCCGCATTCATCCACGGGTCAAGCCCAAAGACGTGATTGAACGACGTGAAGATAATGCCAAAGAAGCCGCGGCCCTGACCTGCCGGGAAAGCGGGGGAACGATACGGCGTGTCTGCGAAGAGTGTTGACCCTGGCACGGCTGTGAAGCCACCGGAAGACTCGGTATACATCGCACCAACCGCACCACTCGAACCAGTCATGTAGGAAGTGAGCGTGGCCTTGCCGTCTGCTCGAAAGCCAATTGGAAACTGGCCAGTACCTGAACCACCCGGAGTGCGCATGCTGTCGATTGAAACGAGCGTGGGAGCACCCCAGGTGTCGTTGCTCGAGTTATACGACATCCGATACATGCTGTTACTCACGTACGAGCTGGTGTAGTTCCCGCTAAGTCCGGCAACTGGATCTATGAAGTAGATGTTCTTGCTTACGGGGTTGATGTTGAACCCGCTAATAGGAGCGATGGTGTTGGTTGGTGTTGGCGTAGTTGAGTTGCAATACACCTGCGGCACCGTGCGGCAACCAAGGGTGATGACCGGAGTTGAACTCCGAGTGACCGTTCCTCCCGAAACAGTGATCCGGTACCACTTCGACGTAGTTACGGTGCGGGTGCCGGGCAAGCCGACGAGCGCCAGGAAGGCTGACCCATCGTCGTTCAACTGTCGAACGTCCTGCAAGACCACGCCGGCTCCCGCCCACTCTGGCGAAGTATGACTTCCGAGGAAAATGGCGTTTGCGAAGTCCGGCCCACCGGGATAGACCATGAACTGCATCGTGACATTCATGGTGGCGTAGGGCATATTCACGGAGACCTTGCCACCGTAGTTAGAAACCAAACGGGCATCGTTGTCAGCAATCTTCGGCACCCAATACGTGGAGTTGCCGGCGAACTTGACGATGTAGCCGTTAGTCGTTGGATTGAACGACGTCACATGATCTCCGTTGTAAACAGCCCCGAGTCCCACGGTGCCCAGGCAGGCGATAGTGCCGCTGCCATCGCGTCCGAAATAACTCAACCGCGATGGAATCGTCGTGGAGTTCCCGCTAATCGAATGGTAAAACAACGCGACTGTTTCAGTCGACGTCGACTGCAGCTGAAACAGTTGAACATTGGGCCACCGGTCAGCAGCTGGCACGACGCCAGCGCAGTCATTGGCCATTGTCGTCAGCTTGGGATACATGTACGCGGTGTACTTCGTAACCGTGGCTCCCGCGGGACCGCCAAATGTTGCCGGCCGGTCCCATGAGATTGTCGTGGTTGATGAGGTGGGACTGGTCGCCACAGGGTTGAGAGGCTCAGACGGTGACAATGGCCAGTTCGTCGTTCCTACGCCTGATGCAACGACTAGTGAACGTCCGCCAGCATTTTCAGCTTGGACGTAAACGCCGAAGCGTGTCCATTCGGCGATGCCAGTGAGAACACAGCTCGTTGACGTTGTTACACAGGTCACCTTTCGAGGAGTTGAGTCGAGATGGAAGAGGCCAGCTGATGCTTCCCAACTGGCGTATCCACCAGAGACAGTCACGCGGTACCGAACGACCGGAGCAGTTGAAAGCGCCGGATTAGCGGCCCCGAAGAACAGGTCAGCCTGATTGGCCGACCATGAAACACGTAGTGATCCCTTGAGCGAGGGGTCAGTCGTCGAGGTCGGTTCCGCAACGATATTGGTCACGGACGCGGGGTTGGCGATCAGATTTCCGGATGTGCCGTCCGTAGTCATCACGGGCGATGCACCGGACTGCCACGGCTGATTAGCCGCGAGCAGTGCGAAAACTCCGCCGCCACTGCTCTGCAGATCAGCATTTGCTGTGTACACCTCGTACAGAGGGACGACGTTTTTCGTGACATCCCAACCGTAGGGCACGACATTTTGATCCAGCGAACCCCAAACGGCACCCCTACCCGAGGTGTAGTACGGCTCTACGTATGCCACATACGATTCATCGCGGGCGAAGTGACATCCCTTAAGGACAACGGAGGTTGTGTCGAAACCGCCGACGTACCACGAAGTACCCATAGCCCCCATTTTGGGAACTGGACTGTTGTAATTTAACGAACCGAAACGTGAGTTGTTGATGGAAACACAGCCGTCATACAACGTGCGTCCATTCGCCGTCGTCAGTCTGTTATCCGTAAGCACCATCGGGTTCGTTCCAAGTGACGCACTGTCTTTGTACAGGAAGGGCTTGGTGCGTGTGGGGAGAACTGAGACGATGTAGCCGTCAGGGGTAACTGCGCTATTTGCGTAGAGTCCTTGATTGGCCTCGATCAGACCCGTGTCTGGCTTGGTCCAGGAAACAGTGACGGTGGATCCAGATGGTGACCCCTGCATATCGCTGTAGAGCGCGGTCTCGCACATATCAGGGCACAGCGATGGTGTTGAAACCTCGGGGACCGACTGCATTGTGAGCTGAACATTGGTCGGACCACCAAAACTGCTACCCGGGGTGAACGTCACCGGTGACGAGGTAACGCTGTTTTGCGTAAAGGTCAGGGTGTAGCTCTGATTATTCGCGAGGCCACCAAACCACAGCACTGGCGATGCCACCGTGGCGTAATAGTTAGTGCCGGTGGCGACCCACTGGTTAGAACCGTTCTTGGAGAAGTTCGCGTAGACACCCTGTGCCCCGCCGGTACATTCGTTTGCCGCTGTGTGTGTGCCGTTGCAAATAAGTGAGTACGTCGTGGTGCCGCTCGCCGCCAGTCCGGTAATGGTGATACGCGCTGCGTGGTCGTAGCGGGTGTCGGCGCTCAAGCTGAACGCAACGTGGGGCTTCACGGCCGCACTGCTGACGGCCTGCCCGATGATCATCGTCGCACAGAGGCTCATAACGGCCACCGCGACA
>CALAYR010000153.1 GCA_937894805.1 uncultured Acidimicrobiaceae bacterium
AAAGTACGACTTTGTTCCCGACATCATCGTCTCGGCCAAGGGCCTCACCGCGGGCTACGCCCCCCTCGGCGCGATGATTGTTTCGGACCGCATCGCCGAGCCCTTCCTGCACGGCAACGAGTCCTTCTTGCACGGTTTCACGTGGGCCGGTCACCCGGCCTCGTGCGCCGTGGCACTCAAGGCCATTGAGATCATCGAGAACGAAAAGGTGCTCGAGAATGTTCAGAACAACACGGACTACTTCCGTACGGCCCTCGAATCGCTGAAGGACATTCCCATTGTGGGTGACGTTCGCGGAACCGGCTACTTCTACGGCGTTGAGCTCGTGAAGAACCAAGACACCAAGGAGACCTTCGTCGGCGACGAGGCCGAGTACTTGTTGCGTGGCCACCTGACGCCCGAACTCTTCCGTCGTGGCCTCATCTGCCGCAGTGACGACCGAGGCGACCCCGTCGTTCAGTTCGCTCCCCCGCTGATTGTGGGTCGCAGCGAGATCGACTGGATTGTCGGCACGTTGCGCGAAGTGCTCACCGAGTCACTCCACCTGCTCTAAGCCGGCGACGCCTGGGTCGCTACGGCGATCGCTAGAGACTGGTGGAAACGCCAGTCGCACTACTCAAGAGCTGCTTGAGCAGTGGGTTGCTGCCGCCCACCTGGCTTAGGACATCAGAGGTCAGCGGCTTCACAGTGCTGGGCTTCGGCACGGCGATCGTGACGGGACTGTTGTAGCTCGCCACGCTCAAGGTCAGCGTGTAGGCGCTCTTGCCGGTACCGGTTGTGACCGTCAAGCTCTCGACCTGACCCTCGGGACCAGTGCGGAACTGCAACGTTGGCTGCTTGGCCAAACCGCCGAGACCCGACGTGGCCAGGGCCGGAATGTTCGGGTCGTACGTGCGAACGGTGATGTCACCTTCGTGGGTGATGGTCGGCTGGCCGAGGCCCTGCTGGAGCAGATCAAACTCGGGCTTGGCCATTTCGAGAGCCAGACCGGTGAGGTCAAGCTTGCCCATCGGGGCACTGAGCCAGTCGGCCTTAGCCATTGATCGAAAGGCCGAGGAGCCGAGGTAGACGTGGCCATTGACGGCGCGAATGTTGAGTCGAGCCATAACGATGGCCACGGGAATATTGATAGTGCCGTCCACGCGACCGTGAACAAAGTCGACGTTCATGGCTCCAGTAATGGCTACGCCGTCACCACCACTCATCGACATCGTGAGCGCTGCGGTGGTCGGCGTCTTGCCATGAAGTGCGAGTGGTGAGTTACCGGGATTGGTGTCCGTAGCGGCCAGGACAATGCCGGTCGTCGTACCCACGAGGGCGAGGACACCAATTACCAATGAGAGAACGCGGGTGCGAGACATAGCGTCACGTTAGAACGAATCAGTGGGGTCCGCTAGTGCTGGCTTGCGCAGAAATTTTCTCGTGTCCTAGCCTGATACCCATGACGCTTGATCACCGCTCACTCGCCGTTTCGACCTTTAATCGTTGCTGGGACCTGTTGGAGACCGAGTCGCCCACGGTCGAGCACCACACCGAACTTCTCACGGCCGCCTTTGCCTCTCGCTACCACTGGCTCGAGGCCGGTGAGCTTCAGCAGTGGATTATTTCGGACTGGATGGTCGCCCGCGCCGCCGGAGCGGCCGGTCTCGGTGACCTCGCGATTCGCTTCGCCCTGCGCGCTCAAGCGGCGCTGAACGACGAACTTCCGGACTGGCTCGTGGCCAGCGTTGCCGAGGGAGTCGCTCGTGCCTACAGCGACGCCGGTCACGAAGCAGAAACGATTGAGTGGATCGCCAAGGCGCAGAGTCTCGTCGCGGCCATCGAGGGTGACGAAGATCGCGCCCTTATTGCGAGCCAGCTCGACGAAGTCATCGCCCGCTAGCGAAAGTCCCGCGAGGCCGGCGTCGCCACGGCCACGCCGTAGGGCTCGACGTGTTCGGCGTTCAACGCCACCACTCCCTGACCGCGTTGCAGCGTGCCTCGGATGAGCAAGATGGGATGCGAGCGGGCCACGCTCTCCCACCGCAACCACGCACCCTTGGAAAAGATCACGTTGACGTGACCACTCTCGTCCTCCAGGTTTAAAAAGACGGCACCGTTGGCCGTCTCGGGGTGTTGTCGGTGGGTCACGACGCCGCAGACGAGAACTCGGTTCGCCTCGACGCTCGAGAGTGTGGCGGCCAGCGTGACACCGCGGCGCGTGAGATCGTCGCGACACAGCTCCATGGCCGTGGCGTCGGCCGTCAACCCGAGGGCCCACATGTCGTCGGCCAGTCGCTCCATCTCCGTCGCCGGCGCCAGGAACGGCGCCTCGCTGCCAGTGACGACTCCCGGGAGTCGATCGGCGGTCGACTGCGCCGCGGCCCCGGCCTGCCAGAGCAGGGAGCGGCGCGATCCACCGAACTCATCGAGCGCACCGGCCGCCGCCAGCGCTTCGAGGTGGCCCTGGCGCAGACCGGCCCGCCGCACGAGGTCTTCCGAACTTCGCCACGGGACACCGGCCGCGATGCGCTCGGCCACCGATTCACTGAGTCCCCGCACGCCGGCGAGCCCGAGTCGCACGGCCGTTCGACCATCCTCGCCGTGTTCCAGCGTGGCCAGCGCACCCGAGCGTTGAACGCTCGGTCGCAGGATGCGG
>CALAYR010000154.1 GCA_937894805.1 uncultured Acidimicrobiaceae bacterium
GCCAGTTGGCCCACAAGGAGTCAAGGGGAATGAGTCGTCCGACAATCGGGAGGTGGGCCGCCACCAGGTTGCGGGCCCCCACGAACCAGACGATGATGGCCAAGGCGACGAGGACGAACTGAGTACGGAAGCCCTGGAAGAAGTTTCGCACGGAGACTTCGGCCGGGGCGTCGCTGGCGTAGAGGTCAAAGTCGGGGTTTTCGGAGATCTCGATGGCCGTAGTGGCCGAAACCTTGACCTTGGTCGTGACTGGTTCGAGGAACTGCTCGGGGATTGTTCCCCGGGCGATGTCAATACCTTCGTGAAAGAGTCGCTGCAAGAAGACTTGCGCCCGACTCGATCCCGAGACTTGGAGCAGGCGAATACCTCCGTCGGAGAGCACGCGTAACCGGAGATTGAACTCCCGACGGCGACGAATCTCGTTACGGTGGCGCGCAACAAAACCCCACGCACCGGAGACGGCACTGACACGTTCGTGGTCACGACCGGCCGCGGCAATAACGAGCTCGGCCACGTCGAGAACTACCAGCAGCGGCAGAATCAAGAGGAGCGAGAGTCGGCCCCAGCTCGACAGGACGGTCATCAACTGGTGGCGACGACGCAACTCTTGAATAGAGGTGCGGCGCGTACCCCGGGCCGTGGCGGCCCGGCGCCCGGCGGTCAGACTCTGGCGGTGAGCGACCACCGCTTCGGGAGCAACGATGACGCGGGCTCCGGCGATCTGGGCCCGCCAACAAAAGTCGACGTCCTCGCCAATGAGATTGATGGCCTCGTTGAAACCACCGAGGGATTCAAAGAGGTCGGCGCGCACCAGGGTGACGCCCCCGGGGGCCACAAAGACGTCCCGTTCGGCGTCGTGCTGACCGGCGTCGATCTCACCCTCTTCAATACGCTCAACGACAGCCCCAAAACGGTCCAACATCTGACCGACGTGAACCAGGGCCGACTCGTCCTCATAGCCCACAAATTTGGGAGAAACAACGGCCGCGTTCGTCCGGTAGGCCGCTTCCACCAGGCTGCGGGTGGCATTGGGGCGCAGCCGGACATCGTCGTGACAGAGCAGCAGGAAGGCGGCACCCTGAACGGTGCCAATGACGTTGTTCACGGCCGCGGCGTACCCGTCGTTTTCCGGCAGAATCTTGACGAAGGCCAGGGGCGCAATAGCCGCTACCCGCCCGGCGATCTCCGAGGAGTCGCCGTTGGCGAGCACCAAGATGCTCAAATCCTCGTAGTCCTGGGCTACCAAGGAGACCAGTGTGGCCTCTAAATCTGGACCAGGACCCGTGGTAACAACGACGGCCACGACGGCCGGAGCTCGAGTATCCATCAGGGTATTGAGGCTAGTTCGGGAAGTCCCGAAATTACGGGTGCTAACTTTTGTTTGCAAAGTGCTATACTTATGTTTACACAGTGAGCAAAGGAAGCACTATGACTGACATCAACACCAAGGGCCGCGAGGCCGCCGCCAAGGTACGGGAATTCGCCGCAACCAACTCGACGGCCAAAAAGGCCAAGGACGCGATCTACACGATTGTCGGACTCGGCGTCATGGGCGCCCAGAAGATCAATGTGGCCGCGAAGGCTGCTCGCACCAAAGTTGACGAGACGTTCGACACCGAAGGTCTCAACGCCGCCGTAAAGAGCACCACCGCTGACATCAACGCTGCGGTCAAGAGCACTTCGGCCGACTTCACGTCGTCCGTAAAGCGCACTGCCGCCACCGTCGACGCCAAGGTGAACGAAGTAATCGCCATGGCCGAGGCCATCGTGGTTCCCTACGAAGAGAAGCTGCCCGCAGCGACTCGCGAAGTGGCGGCCAAAGTTCGCGCCATGAGCACTGCCGCTCGCGCCAAGGTCACCGAGGCCCTCAACGACGACGTCGTTGTTGCCGAACCCGTCGTTGCCGAAACCGAGTCGGAGACGACTCCGGCCTAGTTCGTCGCTGGGGCGTTGGTCACATCGGCAACGATGTCGGCCAACGTCTCAGACCACGAAATCTCTGGTCGCCAGCCAGTCGCCGCTTCCAGCTTGGAAGCATCACCGCGAAGCAGTGGCACATCTACCGGACGCAGTAGCGCCGGATCCTCCACGAACCGTAACTGGGGATTGACCAGTTGGCGAAGTTCGTCGGCCACGTCTTGCATCACGACGTCGCGCCCGGAAGCCACAACGTAGATCTCCCCCGCCACTCCTTGCTCTACGAGCAGTCGGTAGGCCCGCACCACGTCACGAACATCCGTGAAGTCCCGACGGGAGGTGAGATTCCCCACGGCTATGTCAGAGGTGCCACCGTTGGTGGCGGCCACCATGCGAGACGCAATACCAGGGATAAAGAAGGATGCGTTCTGACCCGGCCCGACGTGATTAAAGGGACGGGCGATCACGACGCGTTGGCCGAAGCCGCGAACGGCTTGCTGGGCGAAGATCTCACCGGCCAGTTTGCTCGCCGCGTACGGCGAGGTGGGACGGGCTTGCGTGGTTTCGCGTAGCGGCATCTCGTCTGGCGTACGGGGGCCGTAGACGTCGGCCGAGCTCACAAAGAGCACGGTCGCATTCGGCACTACTTCGCGAGCGGCCGACAAAATGTTCGTCGTTCCGGCCACGTTGACATCGACCACGGCCGAGGGATTGGTCCACGAGGTACCCACGTGACTCAGGGCGGCGAGGTGGTAAATCGCCTCGGGCTGCGCATCGGCCAACGCGGCCCGCACGGCCGAAAAGTCCGTGATGTCGAGGGGCAGATCGAAAATGGCCACCGTGTCACCGAGAGACTCGAGGTGAGCCTGAAGGTGTCGACCGACGAAACCATTTCCGCCAGTGATGAGCGCGCGCATGAGACCGAATGCTACTTAGGAATGCTTGGCGAGTGATGCGTAGAGCGCCCGGTGGGCGACCACGGTGCGATCCCAACTGAATTCCTCGGCTCGCGCTCGAGCTCGTCGGGCCCCGTCGTCACGCTCCTCGGCCGTACGCCGAGCCGTCTGGGCCATCGCAGCGGCGAGGGCCGGAACGTCACCGACCGGAACGAGGTGCGCGGCTGTGCCGGCCACCTCTTGCATCACGGTGTCGCGCGACGTGATGACTTCGGCCCCACAGGCCAGCGCTTCGAGAACGGGCAGACCAAATCCCTCGCCCCGTGAGGGGTAACAGACGGCCCGAGAGGAACGCATCAACGTCGGCACCAGTTCGTCATTGACGTAACCCAGTCGGCGAATGCGATCGCTGAATGGATGTTCGGTGATCTGCTGGGCCACGCCGTCAGTCCCCCACCCGGCCTGACCGGCTAACCACAGTTCGACATCGCTGTCGTGAGCGGCTACGAGGGCAAAGGCCTCGAGCAGGAGGTCGAGGCCCTTGCGGGGTTCAAACGTGCCCAGGAAGAAGAAGTAGGGAACGTCACTCGGCAGTCCGTGGGCGGCGAGGGCCCCACTCGTCTCACTGGTCACCGTGAATCGCTCTAAGTCGACGCCGAGCGGAATCGTCGTTACGGGGGCGGTCGGCTTCACCAGCTCGTGCAGCAGAGACGTCGTCGTCTCGCTAATCGAGATGAGGGCGTCGGCGTGTTGGGCCGCGTAGCGAATGGCCCGCTGAAAGAAGAGCACCTTGGATCGCTCGTGCCACTCGGGGTTGGTAAAGAACGTCAGGTCGCAGATAGTGACGACGGTCGGTCGCGTGCGGAGCCGAGGCATGGTGTAGTGCGGGCCGTGCCACACGTCAGCGGCAATCTTTGAGGATCGACCGAGGGCGACGGCCTCGTAGAGAAGCCGGGCCGGGCGGGCGTTCGGCACGATCTCGACCACGTGGGCCTCGGGTGACCACTGCGCCCACCGCGCGCCATCGCCCACTTGGGAGACCAGGGTGAGTTCACACTCAACACTCGCCACACGTGAGGCCAGCTCCACGACGTAGCGCCCTGCACCGGCCGGTTTGGCCGGAACGGCGGAGACGTCGAGGGCCAGTCTCACTGCCAGCCCGCTATGTGCTGTTCGGCCATAGCACTCCACGTTAATGAAGCGACCGAGGAACGCCGAGCCGCTTGGCTGGCCTCGTCGTTCGGGAGGGCGATGGCCCGCGTGAGTCCTTCAGCGATGCTCTCCACGGAAAGGGCGTCGACCGCCACG
>CALAYR010000155.1 GCA_937894805.1 uncultured Acidimicrobiaceae bacterium
GGGTGCAGAAAACAGGGGTGAGCGCAAAAAAACATGAGAGGTGGTCTGATCGACGACCCCCTCCTCCCCCCCCTCCCCTCGCTCACATCCTCGGATCATAGCCCAACAGGCTCAAGTGCGCCGTGTCCGACCCGCACGCCCGCCCCGGCGAGCTCGTCATCGATGCGGCCGAGCGCAACGGCGTCTCACCACAAGAGTGGACCGACCAGACCTCGGCTCGTTTCCGCGCTTCGTGGGATGACCTCAACATCTCCTACGACGACTACATCCGTACGACCGAGCCTCGTCACTACGAAACGGTCCAGAAGTTTCTGACCGCGATCTACGACAACGGCTACATCTACAAGGACTACTACCGGGGCCTCTACTGCGTCTCCTGTGAGGACTACTTCACCGAGGAGGCCTTGACTGACGGCAAGTGCCCCGTCCACGGTCGCCCCGTGGTGGAGATGGAAGAGGAGAACTGGTTCTTCCGCCTCTCGGCCTTTCAAGATCGCCTCCTCGAGTGGTACGGGGAAAACCCCAAGGCCACCACCCCTGATACCAAGCGCAACGAAGCCGTGGCCTTTATCAAGGGTGGACTTCGCGATATCTCGATAACACGCAGCTCGCTCAGCTGGGGCGTGCCCGTGCCGTGGGATGAAAAGCACGTCTTTTACGTCTGGTACGACGCCCTCGTCAACTACCTGACCGCGATTGGCTACGGCCGTGACGAAGCGATGACGGCTAAGTGGTGGCCCAACGTGCACCACCTGATCGGCAAGGAAATCATTCGCTTCCACTGCGTTTGGTGGCCGGCGATGTGCATGGCGGCCGGTATCGAGCCGCCCTCTCACGTCCAAGTTCACGGGTGGTTGCTCGTCGGCGGGCAAAAGCTCTCCAAGACCATGGCCGGAGAAGGTTCCGTCAAACTGAGCGACATCGCACCCCAATCGCTCACCAGTGAGTTCGGTGTCGACCCCATTCGTTACTACCTGTTGCGTGACACCCCACTCGGTACGGACGGTGATTTTTCCATCGAGGGCATTACGGCCCGCTACAACACTGATCTCGCTAACAACCTCGGCAACCTGGTGGCCCGCGTGGCCACGGTGGTCGGTTCCAAGTGCGGTGGCCTCAGTACGGCCCCCGCGAGCGACGCACCGTTGTCCGCCGAAGCGGCGAGTGCCGTTGATGTGGCTCGCACGGCCTGGCAGAACTTTGCCCCGCACACCGCTCTGGAGGCGACGTGGCGACTCATCGGTGCCACCAACGCGCACCTCGAGCAGCACGCCCCCTGGAAAATGGAGCCTGGCGCCGACGTTGACGCAGTAATGGGCGACGCTCTCGAAGCACTGCGCATCGTCACGGCCCTGATTGTGCCGGCCATGCCCGCCACGGCCCAAGAGATCTGGCGTCGTATTGGCCAGTCCGGCGATGTGGCGACACTGAACTTTGACGAGGTGACCCGATGGGGCCAGCTAGCTGCCGGTATTCCCATTACCAAGGGTGACCCCCTGTTCCCTCGTATTCGGACCGAGGCGTGAGCGGCTGGACTGACGCGCACTGCCACCTCCAGGAGCGTTACCTCAGTGACGACCCCGAGGTGCAGGCCAATGTCGTAGCCACCTTGGCTCGAGCCCAAGCCGCCGGCGTCAATCGTGTGGTGGTGGTTGGCACTGACGCCACGACCTCAACCGAAGCGGTGGCCCTCGCCGAGGCGACGACTGGTCCCGTGGAGATCTACGCGACGGTTGGACTCCACCCGCACGACGCCATCAATGACCTAGCCCCGATTGAGGCACTGGCCCGTGCCCAATCACCCAAATTGGTGGGAATCGGGGAGTGCGGCCTCGACTACTTCTATGAACACTCACCTCGTGACCAGCAAAAACGTACCTTTGCGGCCCAGATTCAGCTCGCCCATGAACTCGACTTAGCCCTGGTTATTCATGCCCGTGATGCTTGGGGCGACCTCTTCGAGGTGCTCGATGGCGAGGGTATGCCGCCTCGCACGGTCATTCACTGTTTCACCGGGGGCCCGGCCGAGGCCGAGGGCTGCCTCGAACGGGGCGCCGACATCTCAATTGCCGGCGTCGTGACCTTTAAGAACGCCGCTGATCTGCGAGCAGCCCTCTCGGTCGTCCCGTTAGACCGCCTCCACGTTGAAACCGATAGCCCCTTTCTGGCTCCCGTGCCTCACCGTGGCCGAACGAACGAACCGGCCCTGGTAGCGATTGTCGGTGGATTCATTGCCGAACAGCTCGGAATCGAAGTTTCCGTACTCCAGAGCGCGACTCGCAGCAACACGGCCCGCCTGTTTCGACTTCCCCTCGTCTGACCCCTTTTATCAGGGATTATGAATCATTGGTACGGCGCAGTTGTGCCCCGTCGCCCCCTTGCCTAGCCTTACAGATGCTGGTTTTTAGCCAGCGAGTCCCCGGAGAAGGGTGGAGTTCTGAGGACCTCAACGACGCAAGTGCGAATGCACTTGATTTCGCTTGGATTAGGTGTGGCCATGGTGCTGGCACCTCTTACGGTGTTGCGCGCCCCGGCGTCAGCCCGTTCGTCTGCTCACGCCCCCACGACCGCCATTACGCAGCTGATCTCGGCTCCCGTGGCCACCACGCTCCCGCCGGTTCCCACCACCGTCCACCACTCCACGACCACGATTCGACGCGTGCCCACCACAATCCATCACACCCCGACCACGATTCGCCACGCCGCGACCACAGTCCATCACACCCCGACCACGATTCGCCACGCGCCAACCACAGTGCGTCACGCTCTACCTAAACCCAAGCCCAAGCCCAAGCCCAAGCCCAAGCCTGCGGTGACCCCGACTACGACCACCTCGACCGCGGTGACAACGACAACCGACCCCACAACGACCACGATTCCAGGCAGCACGACGACAACGACGACCGTGCACGTCACTACGACAACCAAGCCCAAGCCCAAGCCGGCCCGCGTGAAGTACGGCGTTGCCACGTGGTATCGCTGGCGGCCCGGCCAGTGTGCAACCTCCTATCTGCCGAAGGGTACGCACATCAAGATTCGCTCGCTACGCACGGGACGCGTCGCGTACTGCATCGTCACCGACTCACAGCCCTACAGCAAAGGTCGTGTCGTGGACCTTGACGTTCACCAGTTTGTGAAGCTGGCCCCTCTCTCTCGTGGCGTCGAGCACGTCGTCGTTACCTGGTGACCCACTCTCGTCCCGCCATCCAGGATCTTCTTGATCGCCACGGACTCGCCCCGTCGCGGGCGCTCGGACAGAACTTCGTTACCGATCCCAACACGGTTCGCAAGATTGCCCGTCTCGCCAACGTTGGTCCCGGTGATTTTGTCTTAGAGATTGGCCCCGGTCTGGGCAGTTTGACGCTGGCGCTCGTCGAGACGGGTGCGACCGTCGAGGCCATCGAAGTCGACCGTTACTTGATGCCCGCTCTCCACGAGGTCGTTGATCCTCACGGCGTCATCATTCATCACGCCGACGCTCTGACCGCCGACTACGAAGTCATCCTGCAAGGTCGCACGGCCACGGTGGTGGCCAATTTGCCCTACAACGTCGCCACGCCCCTCGTCCTTCATCTGCTCGAGACCGTTCCACTCATCACCCGAATGTTGGTCATGGTGCAACGTGAAGTGGGCGAACGGATGGCGGCCCACGTCGGCGATGACGCGTACGGCGCCGTCTCGCTGCGGATGCAGTACTTCGCTGAAGCCCACGTCGCGGGACGAGTACCCGCCACAGTCTTTCACCCCAAGCCCAAGGTGGAGTCCGCGCTCGTGGCCATCACCCGGCTCGCAGCGCCGGCTATCGATCCAAGTCGCGTCAGTGAGCCCGATCTCTTTAATGTCATCCGAACGGCCTTCGCTCATCGTCGCAAGATGCTGCGCGGCACCCTTAGTGAATGGGCGACGACCGAGACCTTTACGGCGGCCGACGTGGCGCCGACGGCTCGCCCCGAAGAGCTCGGCCTCGAGGAGTTCGCCCGACTGGCGGCCCAGCGATGACCATCGTCAAGGCGCCGGCCAAACTGACCTGGTTTTTAGAAGTGACGGCCCGACGTAGTGACGGCTATCACGTCCTGCGAAGCGAAATGGTCTCCCTCAACCTGGTCGACACCCTCACGTTCTCTAACGGCACCGGGGTCACCTTCCACGGCAGTCGCCTCGGCGTCAGCGAATTAGACGTCGCGGACAATCTCGTCACCCGGGCGCTCGCGCTCGTGGGTCGAGAGGCCAGGGTCGAAGTTACGAAGGAAATCCCACTGGGCGGAGGGCTGGGTGGGGGAAGTGCCGATGCCGCGGCCGTACTGCGCTGGGCCGGCTTCTCTGATCTTTTGGCCGCGGCCCAGCTCGGTGGCGACGTGCCCTTCTGTCTGCTCGGCGGACGGGCCCTGGTGGAGGGCATTGGTGAAATTGTTCGACCCCAGGAGTATGAGGAGCGAACGGTCACCCTCTTCCTGCCCGCCTTTTCAGTCAACACCGCCGCGTGCTACCGAGCCTTTGATGAACTGGGGCAAGCGCCTCGGGGTCGGAACCACCTCACGGCCGCAGCCTGGGCGGTCGAGCCCCGTCTTAAGGAACTCATGGGTTGGATCGACGCCAACTACGGCGTCAGCGTGCTGGCCGGTTCTGGTTCTACGGTCTTTGTAGAGGGTGACGTCGTGGACGGCACTGCAACAATCGTGGAGTCTCCGGTCGGGCCGGTTGAAGTACTCGTAACCAGAACTATTCCGGCGTAGGCCAAAGCCCGCCGTGTTCAGTACGGTCGCTCGAGTGAAGTACTGCTGAAGATGCGACTATTTGCCGGCGGCGCGACGCTGCCAGCGAGTCCGCTTCAGCATCTTCTTGTGCTTCTTCTTGCGCATGCGCTTGCGGCGCTTCTTAATTAGTGAACCCATGGTCTGAACATGGTACTAGAAGTTTCACTCACCCCCGTTTTCGTGATTCCTCGGCCTCGTGAAGGAAATTTCGCCGGTGGCGCTCTTATGCTCTCGCTACGCCTCCGCACACGAAATGAGTCGTTGCAACTCCGAAACTATGAGACCTCGCCACCCCCTCACCGTCGCGCTCCTCGCGCTGCTCCTACCCGCTGGGTCGATCTCGGTAGCGATGGCGAGTTCCGTGGACGCACCCGTGGCGACACCGGCGGCCCTCGCCACAATCATTCAGAGCGCAGCCTCGACGAACACGCTGTCGCCGACCGTCCGCGCTCAGGTCCTCGGCATCGATGTGCTCGATCCCATGGCGAGTTCTGGTCTCCCACTCGCCCGGGCGCAGCGCTGCTTCACGGCGTCCGATCGCTCGACGTTGAGTAATCCCAAGCCGTGCATCTTTGGCAATCCTCGGTCCTCGATCACGGTGGTCCTCTTTGGTTCATCGGCCGTAGATCAGTGGGTCCCAGCACTAAAGATCGCCGCCACTCGTCTCAATATTCGTGTCGCCACCTTTCAGTACGAAGGTTGCTATACCCCCTTCGTGACGGGTCTCGGACACGACTGCACGACCTTTCATCAAAATCTGCCACGGGCCATTAGTGCACTCCATCCCACGGTCGTCATGGCCGTGGCCGCCGCCGACGCGACGGGGGAACTCGGCGACGCTCGGTACGTCAGCGGGATGAAGCGGGCCTTCGACGCCGTCGGCCAGCTTTCACCGAATGCGCGCCGCGTGCTGTGGGGAACCTCACCGCGGTTTTACAGCTCGGTGCCGTCTTGTCTCATCGCGCGGCCTCGCGCTATCAAAACATGTGGTTTGACCTACTGGGCGAACTCGACCACGCCCCACTCCTACGGACAGATCCTCCGTCGCGATGTGACGACGGCCCAGCAAGCCAACGCCACCCTGGTCCCCGTGTCGCCGTGGTTCTGTACGGCCACCTTCTGTCCCGCCGTTATTGGTGAGCACGTGGTCTACGTGGACTTTCTCCACGTTTCGGCCACGTATTCACGCTTCCTGGCAACCGTGGTTGCCTCGCAACTACGTTCGCTCGTGGCTCCCGTCGCTACGACGACGTCAACGACGCTGCCATAGTTTCTAGGACTGTGCCGCGATGATCTTTTGCAGCGTGAGCGCCTGACGAGGACATCCCCGCACGGCGAGTTGGGCCGATCGGTGCAGTTCGTGATCGCTCTGTGGAAACGGCTCGGCCTGCACGATGGGGTATCCCCACTCGTCGAGCGTTACGAGTTCGGGCGCTAACTCCGCGCAGTGCCCGAAGCCATCACAGCGAATGGGGTCAACAACGATTCGAAACGTTACGGTGCGACGCACTATTCCCACTCCAAGTCTTTGACATCACTCTGGTGGGGGATGTAGCTAACGCGCGGGCTGAGGGCGAACTGACAGGGATGGCCCGCGGCGTGTTGGTTGAAATCTTCGGCGAAGACGCTGAGCGCCGTGCGCACGAAGCGAATAACGCCATCAGGATGACGACAGGCCCCCCGGCCCTCAATCACGTCGCTCCGGCTCGAGAGCCGTGACAGCGACTGGGCGGCGTTGCGGCCCGAGGCCAACGCCTTGAGATCCTCGGCCATGGCGGGCAGACCAAAGGCGCACGGCCCACACTGTCGGGCGCTCTCTTTGGCCATGTACTCAACGATCCTTGCGCACTCCGCCACGCCACAGCTCTGTGGGGGTAGGGCCATGATCACTCCGGCCCCAGTGCCGGCCCCGAAGGGCCGGAGGGAGTCGTCGTCGAATCCGACATCGAGATGCTTACCGTCGAGCCACGTGCCGCCGTAGCCACCGAGGAGGAGGGCGCGTGGTGCATAGTCAATGCCCGCCCCCGAGAGGATTGAGCGAATCGGTGTGCCGTAGGGAACTTCGACCACGAGGGCCTTCCCGTTGCCGGTGATCGAGGTGATCGTGGTGCCGGGGCGAGACGCAGTACCCACGCTGCGGAACCACTCACCCCCGTGACGGGCAATCAAGCCAATATTGGCGTGCGTCTCGGCGTTGTCGAGCAGCACGCCGCCGCGGCCGATCTGTAGGAGCGAGGGCCGCGTGGGGCGATACTGCGGCAGGGTCTCGTTGCTGTTGAGCCAGTGAACCAACGCCGACTCTTCACCGGCGACGTATCGTCCCGGCGGCGACTGCACTTCGAAGCTCGGCCCCTGGAGACGTCGGCCGCCTCGCTGAGCGATGGCCGCTTTCACGTGGGCAATCGTTGTGACGTGATCGCGAGCGATGCAGACGACGACCGAGTCGGCATTCAAGAGATTGGCCAACACCATCGCTCCGTCGAGCACGAGGTGTGGATTCGACGCGAGCAGCATGCGGTCCTTGTGTGCCGCCGGCTCGCCTTCCATGGCGTTAACGACCACGTAGCGGGTTGCTCGTCGCTGCTGGAGTAAGAACTCGACCTTCTTGGCGGTGGGGAATGCGGCGCCGCCGCGACCGGTGATGCCCGACTCTCGCAAGACGTCAATCGAGATGGCGAGCCGGTTGATTGGTCCGAAGTCGGCCTCGTGCTCGGCCAGTGTTTTTGGACGTCCCAGGTGATTGGCCAGAACGCGTCGGGTGGTGAGTTCCACGGTCATAGACGACGACCCGTCGACTGTTCGAGTGGCGAGAGGGCCGTGCGACCAACGGCCCGCTCGGGACGGCCAACAATGCGCCACAACGTGGCCAGAAGAACTATTCCCACGCAGCTACCAAGCACGACGAGCCCCCACAGGGATCGCTCGTCTGTGCCGACCAGATAGGAGTGGATGGCCGCAGCGACGAAGCTGGCGTAACTCGAAAAGTGAATAGCCCGCCACGCGCGAGGGTCGAGGCGCTCCTTGAGTTGACTCGAGAGCCAGACGGCCAGCATGAGGTCGATTGCGACGGTGCCGATGGCGACCGGAAGTCGCTTGTAGCTCGAGGTCATCGGGACCACTGCCGTGATCCAGTGAATGTTGACGTAGGTGTCAATAACGGTGGTGACCACGTGAATGCTGACGAAGATCATGGCGATGAGTGAAATGGAACGGTGCATCTCGGTGATTTCGAACCGCCCAACGCGACGTCCCCCGACGCGCGTGGAAATCAAGATGCCCAACACGATGACGAGTGTGAGCATCACGAGAGCGATGACGCCACTCACGCGCGAGGTATACCAGATGTAGGGAGAAGTAAGGGCAATCACGATGCGACCTCCTGGGGCCAGCCTCCCACGCACAGCACTTTGCCGTCGTGGTCTACGAAGCGTGCGGCCCACCCGGCCTGGGTCACGTAGTACAGCGCCTCTTCACCCCACAGGAGCGAGGCCGTGCTGTAGGCGTTCGCGGTGAGGCAGGAGTTGGCCGCCACGGAAACAGTCCGCCACGTCGAGTCAACGGGGGCGCCCGTGCGGGGATCGATGATGTGGTGCGCGCGACCAGTGCCGCTGGACCAAGCCCGGACCAGCGTTGAGGAAGTGGCTACGCCACCGGAAGTGATGCCGATGGGGGCGCCCACGTGTTCGGCGTCTTCGGCCACACCGACAGACCATGGTCGGACCGCTCCACCGACGGCCACATCGCCACCGAGCTCGACAAGTACCGGGGTGTGGCGACCAACTTCTCGCGCCACCTGGTCGGCGACGAAGGCCTTTGCACTAGCCCCAAAGTCCAGTCGCACTCCGTTCGGTGAGAGTTGTCGAGCATCACGATTCAACGTCACGGCCGAGAGCGCGGGGGCGGGGCTGAGTGTTGAGGGTGTCGCGCGACCGGCGAGTCGAACCGCATCGATGTCGGCGTCGTAGCCCCACGCCTCGAGGGCATCGAGCACCGTCGGGGTGCAGAGACCTTCGGACTCGTCAAAGGACACTTGGGCGGCGTCGAAGAATTCAATGAAGGCTGCCGAGACTTCGTGGGTGGCCCACGGATCGGCATTTATCGTGCACAGCTCCGAAGTCTCGACAAACCGGTTCACGGTGCGATCGCCAACGGCGACCCAGTGCCACAAGGTCTCTTCGGCCAGTTCGGCGTACTTCTCGTTTTCGACGGCCAGCGTGCCGCTGACCCCCCATGTAGAAAAGCGCACGTCCTACCAGCAGCCCAGAAATTGACCGGAGGCACTGGTGTGACACGTGGTCGGGTGCGTTACGGGCACCGTCACTGGAGGAGTCCAGGTTGTGGTGGTGTGAGTGCCGGTCGTCGTCGTGTGCTGCCCCGGAGTGGTCGTCGTGGGGTGACCCGGGGTCGTCGTCGTGGGGTGGCTCACCGGTGTGGTTGTGGTGGTGTTGAGGGGAGTGGTCGTTGTCGCTGGCGTGGCCGCGGCGTGCGACATGAGTCCGACGCCGACGCCCCCGGAGGCGGCAGCAAAGACGAAGAGTGACTGAGCAATACGGCGCGACCGGTCAATGCGTCGGTCGCGTGAGGCGCGTGGTTGTCGATTGGTCATAACTCTGTCTCTCTACTGTTCTTCGGGGATTTCTAAGGTGAAGGCCGCGCCGCCGAGGGTGTCGGAACTACCCACACGAATGGTGCCACGGGCCTGGCTGGCGACTTGGGCCACGATGGCTAAACCAAGTCCCGAACCGGGCATGGAACGGGCCGACGGGCTCCGCCAGAATCGATCAAAGATGAAGGCCTGCTCCCCTTCGGGAATGCCGGCGCCGTTGTCTTCCACTCGGACGGTGCCGTGTCGAACGTCGACGTGAACCTGACCACCAACGGGGGCGAACTTGATGGCGTTGCCGAGAAGATTGTTAATGGCCCGAGCGAGGCGGTCGCGCCGCGCGACCACGGTCGAGGGTGAAGTAGTCAGCTCAATCGTGATGTCCTTGGTACGTGCGTGAGTGCGCGCGATATCGACGGCCTCCTGAACGATTTCGTCGAGCCGTAGAGACGCGACGGTCTCTTCGCTACTTTCACCACGCGAGAGTTCACCGAGGTCGGTAATGAGGGCGGCCAGTTCGTCGACTTGCACAATCATGTCGGCCACGAGCTGCTGGCGATCTTCTAGCGAGAGTCGATCAATCTGCTGCAGGACCTGGGCATTGGTGCGCAACGAGGTCAACGGTGTCCGTAGCTCGTGGCTGGCGTCGAGCACGAGTTGCCGCTGCAATCGCTGACTAGTCTCGACCGTCAGCATGAGCTTGTTGAACGTTCGACGCAGGCGACCTAACTCATCCTGACCGCCTTCATCGAGCCGTTGGGACAGATCAGTCGTATCGGCAATCTCTTCGATGTCGTCCGTCACCGTTTGGAGGGGAGCGAGGGCCGCTCGGGCGGCGAGATATCCGAGCAGGGCGGCCAAGAGCACGCCAAGCAGCGTGAGCAAGATCAGCGCGTGAGCGAGCGAGGAGAGCTGGTGCCGTTGACCGGTGATGTCGCTCGTGAAGACCTGAGCGGCATTTTGTGCGAGGACGCAATCATCAGGCGCACAGGGAATCTCCGTGCCCGCCGGCACGGGTACGACGTACTCACGAAAGGTGGACTCCCCGACGCTCACCGTGAGGAACCGGGCGGGGAGTTGCCTGCGGGCCACCTCGATGACGGCCGCCTCGACAGGAATCTTGCGACCGCCGTAGACCGAACCATCAGCGAAAATCAGCTCGAAGCCGGAACCCCGGGCGTGCTCGGATTCGGCTTCACCGTACGTTGGCGCTGAGGCCGTGTGAATAAGCGATTCATCCACCGACTGGAAGATGGCGTGTCGGGAAATCAAAAAGGCCGTGCCGCAGGCCAGCGCAATCGCCAAACTGACGGCAACCGACGAGGCCACGACGACGCGGACTCGAAACGTCATGCGCTGCGCAGTGAGTAGCCGACGCCGCGAACGGTTTGGACGAGCCGGTGTTCTCCGGCCTCCTCCAACTTGCGACGGAGGTAGCCGACGTAGACGGCGAGCGAGTTGGTGCTCGAGTCAAAGTTGTAGCCCCAGACCAGATCGAGAATCTGATCGCGGGTCAGGACCTGACGGGGGTGGAGCATAAGAAGCTCGAGGAGATCGAACTCGATCCGGGTGAGCTGCACGGCCCGCTCCCCACGGAATACTTCGCGGGTTGACGGATTGAGCGAGAGGTCGTCGAACTTAAGGATGCCCTCATCTCCCGTTCGAGGAGTGTGGCGACGCAGTAGCGCGCGCAGGCGCGCGGTGAGTTCAGCGAGATCGAAGGGCTTGACGAGGTAGTCGTCAGCGCCGGCGTCTAGCCCCTCGACGCGATCGTTAACGGCGTCACGGGCCGTCAGCATGAGAATCGGGACGTTGTCTCCGGCCCGTCGGATACGACGGCAAATTTCCAGTCCGTCAATGTCAGGCAGTTGCAGGTCCAAGACAATGGCGTCGGGGGCGGCAGTCTGGAAGGCGCGGAGGGCCGAGGTGCCGTCACCGTGGAGTTCGACTTTGTAATTCTCCATTTTGAGGGCCCGCGAGAGGGCGGCCAGAATTGCCGGGTCGTCGTCGACGATCGCCACCGTGAGGAGCGTTTCGGAAATGGACGTCATGGCGACCTCTCGGTTGGTTGATCTAACACCTCTAGTATTAGATGTCTGACCTAAGAATGGTTGTGGATTTGCTAAGAATCTACGAAGATTCCAGGAAAGACCTTGGCGGGTAGTTCAATCGGCAGAACAGCGGGTTTTGGTCCCGAAGGTTGAGGGTTCGATTCCTTCCCCGCCAGCCACTGGGTCTACATCGATTGCAAGATGTTGGCCATGATGAGCGGGGCGTCTCCTTGAACGGAGTGCCCCGCACTTTCAATTTCAATCACTGTGGTGTCGGGACGCAGTCGCGTGAGTTCAGCGACGTCGTCGTTGTCGACGACCGAACCCTTCGCCATGCCCCGCAGCAACGTCACCGGCAGCGGCAGGTCGCGCAAGATATCCCAGAGGTTGCCCGGTTGCGGCGCTTCGAGCGTGGCCGGTCCGTGCTGCTGGTGGCGCCAGACCCACGTGCCGTCGTCACGTTGCAGGGCGTTATGAAGAATGCCTCGTCGCAGCGATGACTCCGAGCGCGTCGGATTAAAGGCCATAGTGCGCTCGAGTAACTCGTCAAACCGGTCGAAGGTCTTGGGTCCATTCACAAAGTCGTGAATGTGCTTGGCCTTGACGCCGTTGACCCCGGGGGTGATGTCCACCAGGACGAGATGACTGAACCGTTCGGGGTGCTGGGCCGCGAATTGGATGGCCGTCAAACCTCCGAGTGACATGCCGACGAGGACGACGGGGTTATCGGGAAGCGCCTCCAAGATGGCGGTGAGGTCACGGGCGTGGGCCGCCGAGGCCGCGAGGCCGAAGGGGCTCGCATCGGAGTGGCCGTGTCCGGGAAGATCGACGGCGACGAGGTTGCGCTGCAGGGCCAGGGCCACGGTGTCAAACGTGTGGGCGTTCTGCGCCCCACCGTGCACGAAGAGAAATTCGGCGGTCTCCGTACCCCACACCAGGGCGCTGAGCTCGCGTGTCCCATCGACGGAAAAGCGTTCGCGACGAACGGGGGGCACGGGCAGGTCGAGGTTCCACTCACTCAGATTTTCGTGGAAGAAGGAAAACTCGTCGTAGGCAATTCGTTCCATGCCTCGAATCGTAGGTCGCTCTGATAGAGATGAGGGCATGATTCAACCGACCTGTGTTGTCGTCCTCGCCGCCGGCGAGGGGACCCGAATGCGATCGGCGCGACCGAAGCCCCTCCACCACCTCTGTGGTCGGCCCATGGTGGTGCACGTCCTCGACGCCACCGCCACCGGTGATGATGTCATCGCCACCGTGCTGGTCATCGGGCACGGCGCCGAGATGGTCGAAAAGACCGTGAGGGAACGGGCCGGCGGTGAGACGCTGCGTTTTGTCGAACAGCGCGAGCAGCTGGGCACGGGCCACGCCGTCTCCGTGGCCCTACCGACGATTGACGAAATCATGGGTGACCGCGAGGGCCACGTCCTGATCGTGCCGGGGGACACCCCCTTGCTCCGGGCCAGCACGATTCAGGCCCTGCTGACCCAACACGAAGAGAGTGGTGCGGCCCTCACCGTGCTGACGGCCGTTGTCAAAGACCCCTCGGGCTACGGCCGAATTATCTACGGCCGCGACGGCAAAGTCGCCAAGATCACTGAAGAGCGAGACGCTTCGGAGACCGAACGGCAGATTCACGAAATCAACACTTCGATCATGGTGGTGCGCCGCAGTCTGTTAGGGGCGGGCCTTCGCATGGTCGGTCGACAGAATGCCCAGAACGAGTACTACCTCACCGATCTCATCAACGTGCTCTACGAGGGCGGCCACCTCACGCAATCCTTTGTGCTCGAAGACGCCAGCGAGGCGGCCGGCGTTAACGACCGAGCCCAGCTGGCCAGTGCCGAGCGGGAGCTGCGCCGCCGTATCAATGACCGTTGGTTGCGACGCGGCGTCACGATGTGGGATCCCGCCACGACCTACATCGACGCCGACGTGCAGCTCAGCCCGGACGTCTCCCTGCTGCCCGGAACCATCCTCAAGGGTCACACCCAGATTGGCGGCGGAGCGCAGATCGGGCCGAACGCGTTCTTGACTGATGTCGTCATTGGCGAACGGGTCGTGGTGGGAACCGTGGAAGCGACCGGCGTCACTATCGCCGCCGGGGCGAAAGTCGACTCGTTTGTGGTGCTTGAGTGAGGCCAAGTAGCAAATACTGAACCACAGGCCTCGAGCGAGGGCTAAGACCGCAGAATCACAGCGAGGGGGCACGTCTCTCGTCTGGTCTCGTTCAAGGCCTTCAACCCCCAGGAATAACCAAGAAATGAACCGCTGACTCGACATTGTCCTCGTTAGTGGTATGGAATACAATACCGTTATGAATTCATGTGACACGATTCTGCAACGTTTACGACGCGCCAGTGGATTCACTCAACGTGAATTGGCCCGCCGCGCTCAGATGTCCAACTCCTCTTTGATTGCCTACGCCAAGGGGCGTCAGGATCCAGGTCTGGCAACTCTCGTACGTCTGGCCGACGCCGCCGGTTGCGATCTCGTTATTGAAGTTCGCCCCCGAATGTCTGATCCTGAAATTCGTACCTTAGCGTTGCATCGAGCAGTGGCATTGAAGATCGAAACCAATCCCACAGAAATGATTGCGATCGCACGGCGAAATTTGACCCTTATGCGAGAGAGCGACCAGTACGGACGTTCAAGTTTTTACTTCGATACATGGCAGGCCTTGCTTGACGGGCCGCTGAGCGACCTGTTGCGCGTGATGGTCTCAACCGATGCGGCAGCAAAAGAGTTACGTCAAGCGAGTCCCTTTAGCGGCATCCTTTCCGACGACGAGCGATTCGAAGTATTGATGGCGACCGATGGTGTCCGGGTGGCGGCGAAGTCCGGACAACCACTTGAGGAAGTGCGACGAGAGATGCTCGGTAAAATCGAGATCGCTGCAGGTCGACTCTCCGGCACGGAGTCGGCGTCCAGATGAAACTCGAAGAACTGCAACACGTCATTCGAGCTGCCTGCGACTTATTGGGAGAAGACGTAGTCATCGTCGGTGGCTCTCAAGCAGCGTTGGCGCAATTCCCGAACGATTTGCCGAAATCGGTCGTGGTGTCACGGGAGGCGGACATTGCTGCCGTTGACGATCCAATTGATCAAAAGGCCATGATTATCAACGGAAATATTGGTGAGGACACGCTGTTTCATACCACGCATGGGTTTTTCGCCGAAGGTGTTTCAAGGGAGCTTTTCGTCCTGCCACCTACATGGCGGGAGCGTGCCATCGCGGTGGATGGTCGCGCGACATACAAGACCACGGGGCTGTGTCCCGAAATCCATGATTTGGCCGTTGCAAAATTGGCCGCCGGTAGACAAAAAGATGTTGACTGGATTAAGTCGCTACTGAGGTCTGGACATCTAAAGGCTGAGCAATTTCTCGAACGTACCTTGGAGGCGGGGCTGCCGAAGGTTCGCCGGGATCTTGCGGTGGGCCTGGTCGAGCAGGCGGCTCGCCCTGGGCGACGAAGCGGGAGTCGTCGGCGAGTTCGACTTCTGGAGGACCTGCTCGGAGACGAGAATCTCGATTCGTAGATAAGTCAATCGATTTTCGTTTTCACCAGTTGTCATCGAACTAATGGCAGGCGCTGCATCCTGAGCAACCGGGAGTTTGAAAAGCTCAACACAGTGAGACATGAGCGACACGAACTACGCTGTGCGCGTGGAAGCCTCCCCCTTACGTCGCATGGTGATGGTGACGGGTCGGACCAACCCCGGTCTGGCTCAGTCCATTGCTGAAGAACTCAACGGAACTCTCTCGGCAGTGCAGTTGCGAGAATTTGCGAACGGGGAGATTCACTGCCGGTTCGAAGACTCCATTCGTGGCGCCGATGTCTTCATCATGCAGTCACACGCCTCACCGGTGAACGACTCCATCATGGAGCAACTCATCATGATTGACGCCGCCAAGCGTGCCTCGGCGAAGCGCATCACGGCCGTCTGCCCGAACTACGGCTACGCCCGTCAAGATCGAAAGTCAACTGGTCGCGAACCGATCACCGCGAAGTTGCTCGCCGACATGCTCCAGACCGCCGGTGCCGACCGCGTGCTGGCCGTCGACCTGCACTCCGGGCAGATTCAAGGTTTCTTTAACGTGCCAGTGGACCACCTCACTGCCGCTCCAGTGCTCGAGGAGTACCTCAAGGCCCACACCAAGACGCAAGACCTCGTCGTCGTGGCGCCCGACGCCGGTCGCGTGAAGGTTGCCGAGCGCTACGCCCAGCACCTTGGCTGTGACCTCGCCCTGGTGCACAAGACTCGCCCTCGCGGCACCGCCAACGTGGCCGTGGCCCGTGACGTTGTTGGAGACGTGGCCGGACGCCACTGCATCCTGATTGACGACATGATCGAC
>CALAYR010000156.1 GCA_937894805.1 uncultured Acidimicrobiaceae bacterium
ACGCACCGAGATAATGCAGGTGAGACCTTCGCGAATGTCTTCGCCCAGCAGGTTCTCGTCTTTTTCCTTCAGGAGGTTGCGCTTCTTGGCGTACCGGTTCACGACGTTGGTTACGGCCTTGCGGAAACCTTCTTCGTGCATACCGCCTTCGGTCGTCGAAATACCGTTGGCGAAGGAGTGGATGCTCTCGTAGTAACCGGAGTTCCACTGGAAGGCCACTTCGACCTCTTGGGTCTCTTCGGCCTGTTCGATGTAGCCAACCTTCTTAAAGAGTGATTCCTTCGAGGAGTTCAGGTGGCGGACGTAGTCCACGATTCCACCGTTGTACTTGAAGGTCTCTTTTTGTTCGCGACCCTTGCGCTCGTCGGTGAAGCGAATTTCGAGACCCTTGTTCAAAAAGGCCATGATCTGGAGACGCTCGGTCACCGTCTGGGCGCGGAAGTCAATCTCTTCAAAGATCGTGGGGTCGGGATAGAAAGTGACCGTCGTACCGGTGCGGCCGCGAGGAGCCGAGCCGGTGACCTTGAGCTTGCCCTGGGGCTTACCACCGTCGAGGAACTGCAGGACGTGGTGGTCGCCGTTGCGGTCGACTTCGACCTTCAACGAAGTGGACAGGGCGTTTACGACCGATGCGCCGACGCCGTGCAGACCACCAGAGACCTTGTATCCGCCACCACCGAACTTTCCACCGGCGTGGAGCACGGTGTAAACGATTTCGGCGGCCGACTTGCCGGGGTAGGAGGGGTGTTCGTCGACGGGGATTCCGCGGCCGTCGTCGGAGACCTGACAACCACCGTCGGCCATGAGCGTTACGTCGATGCGGCTGCAGTAGCCGGCCATCGCTTCGTCAACGGCATTGTCGACGATTTCCCAAATGCAGTGGTGAAGTCCGGCGGGACCGGTGGAGCCAATGTACATACCGGGGCGGACGCGGACTGGCTCCAACCCTTCGAGGACGGTGATGTCACTCGCTCCGTAGCTAGCGGACCCCTTGGTCTTTTCGGCCACGAAGCATTCCTTTCGACGAACAATCTCTGAACTGTGTCAGTGCGCGTAGATGCGCTTTGACTGTCCTAAATCTTACCGGGTTAGGTACGACATTCGGGGGTCCTAACGGTCGCTTCTCAATGAATTTTGAAAAGAAAATCAGCCGCGGACAACGGCAGTGATGCTTTGCGGGCGAGCCTCGCCGAGGTCGGCGAATCCTTCGAGAATTCGTTCGCTCTCGAGTGAGATTTTCTGTGCGAAAGCTCCGGTCGGAACTCGCACAAAGAGCACCCCGTCGCGCACAACTTCGGGTTGGCATCGATCGGCCAGCGCACCTCCGACGAGTTCGGGCCAGCGCTCCAGAATGGTTGGCATTACGTCAAGGTCGACGTGTTGAAAACGGCCAATCAGCGCGCGCAGCGTTTGGCCGAGTTTTTCTGGTTCGGGAGATCGCCGTGCCACTACTCCCCCTTCGACAAGTCAATTATGACTGCCGGGAGCAGCTCTTCGGGTAGCGGCGAGGCGGTAGTAACCAGTGTTTGTCCTGGTGGGAGTAGGTGAAGCAGGCGCGAGCAACGAACCGGGTCGAGCTCGCTGAAGACATCGTCGAGCATGAGCAGCGGGGAAATCGACCGTTCGCTACGCACTAGCGCGTCGCCGGCCAACAGCATCGCGAGCGCCACGCTGCGCTGCTCCCCCTGGCTCGCCTGACGGCGAGCGTCTCGCCCATCGAGAGAAATCAGGATGTCGTCCCGGTGTGGACCCACCGTCGTGTGACCCCGGTATCGATCGTCGCGAGCGCACTCGTCGAGCGCT
>CALAYR010000157.1 GCA_937894805.1 uncultured Acidimicrobiaceae bacterium
GACCTGACGGGATTTGAACCCGCGACCTCCGCCTTGACAGGGCGGCGTGCACTCCAGGCTGCACCACAGGTCCATGGTTTCGCACCCCCTCACCGAGGCTCAGTGGCGCGAAGTTCCATACTACTACGCCCTGAGGAGGACCATATTTTCTAGTTGCCGACGGCGACTCGGAAGGTGAAGGTCAGTGGACTACTTCCGACGGTCGTGGCCGTCGTCGTGGCGGCGTCAAAGGGTCCACCCGTCAACATGGGGCTGGAATTAACCGAGAAGTCCAAGGTGGAGTCGAAGTACTCGAGCGGGGTGTTTCCCGTCTGGTTCACCGAGAAGATCCACGATCCGGCTCCGGCCGCGGGGAAGGAGAAGGGGACCACAGTGTCGTTCCCGTTAAACGTCGGCGCACCCCACAAGGCCGTGATGGTCGTGCCACCGTCGGTCGCGGTGATGGTGGGTAGATCGCTCGGGGCCGCCTCGAAGCCGACGAAGGAGAAGGTGCCCGAAATCAAAGTGGTGTTGGGCGACATGCAGGCGGCCGACGCCGGGGCACTGGGGGATGACTGAACGGCCAGGGTGGCACCCAAGACCAGTGCGACCACGCCAACGGTTCGTGCGAAGGGGCGGCGCCAGAGAACCAGTCCGGCGAGGATAGAGCTCAGGCCGATGGCGACCAGAAGCCACAGTGTTGAGCCGGTGGCGGCCAGGCATTCGACGGTGTGCATAGTGAAAAACTACAAGGTGTGATGAGAGCAGACACAATGGAGTATCGCCCTATGAGCAATTTGTGAAAAATCCCTCCCTGTTCGTCCTGCTGATGTTGCTGATCTCCGGGGTCATGCACGCCGGGTGGAACGCCATGGCCAAGGGCCTCAGCGACACTCGCACGAACTTCGCCCTGCTTAATCTGGGCGTCTTTCTCTTCGCCATCAGCGTGATTCCCTTCGTGGGCTTCACCCCCGGTCGGGTCTTCTGGTACGAATTCGCCTCAATCGCTATCCACCAGATCTACCAACTCATCTTGATGGTCTCCTATACCAAGGGTGAGTTCTCGACGGCCTATCCCGTGGCGCGGGGCATCGCTCCACTCCTGGTTTCCTTCGCCGGCGTCGTGCTCGCTAACGAGCACCTCACGGTCTGGTCGTACTTGGGTGTCGTCGTGGTGGCCGCCGGCATCAGTTCGCTCTCATGGTCGAGTCGCTCTCGGGTCACGTCACTATCGGCAATCTGGTGGGCTCTGGCGACCGGCGTGGCGATTGCCGGGTACACCGTCATCGATGGCTACGGCGTGCGAGCCAACGGGGACGCACTCCAGTACGGAGCGACACTGTTTTTCTGTCAGTCCCTGATGTGGTTGGTCACGATCTCGCTTCGTCACGGCCGATCGTGGATTCCTCAACCGAAGACGGTGGTCCTCGGAGCTGTCGGGGGAATTATCTCGATGGTCGCCTACACCATCGTGCTGTGGGGTCAGACGCGCGCGACGCTGGGCGTCGTTTCAGCGCTCCGGGAAACCGGTGTCCTGTGGGCCGCGATGCTGGGTGTCTTCGTCTTTAAGGAGGGCCGCGCCGCCACAGTGATTGTTCCCGCCGCGTTCGTGGCCATCGGCATCGTCCTCCTCGCCCTCGGCTAGGGACACTCTTAGGAACTTCTCATCTAACTTTCAGGCTCTTTTCATCTCCGTTTCGTACGTTGGGCACACTGAACGTTTGAAAGGAGATCCAATGACTGCACTACTCGTACTACTGATTCCCGCCATGTTCTTTGCGGGCGTTGCGAGTGTGACCTCGTTTCACTTCAAACACGAAGCCCTACGCCGCGAGCTAGCTGTTCACTAAATCGTTTCCCTTGATCCCGGAAACATCCCGAAAGGACCCGTGGGAGCACACCCCACGGGTCCTTCCACGTTCGGGGAGTCTCTAACATTGGGTTGAACCGGACCAGGGGAGCACCGCATGACGCGCATTGGGAATATGTACGGACCCGACGCCACCTTTCTCGGCGTTCCCGCGGCCGACCCCGACGAACGTGAGAGTTGGCAAAGCGCCGGTGCGGTGATTATCGGCGCGCCCTTCGACGGCGGCACATCACACCGCTCGGGCTGCCGCTTCGGACCCCAGGCTCTGCGCATCACTGACTACAACCCCCACGACGGATCACGACCTTCGCTGGCCCTCGGTGTCGATCCGCTGAAGGACCTCGGCGTTGTTGATCTCGGTGATGTCGAGATGCCCTCCGGTGACACCGAAACGTCACTGCAACGGCTCGAAGAACGAGTGCGGACCGTCGCCGAAGCGGGCGTCTTTCCCGTCATCCTGGGTGGGGATCACACGATCGCCCTGCCGGACGTTACGGCGTTGGCCCACGCCGTTGGGTGGGGCCGGGTCTCGGTGATTCACTTTGACGCCCACGCCGACACGGCCGATATTCAGTTCGGTTCCCTGCACGGACACGGCACGCCCATGCGACGCCTCATCGAATCGGGCGCCTGTCGCGGCGATCGCTTTATTCAGATCGGTCTGCGGGGCTACTGGCCCGAACCCGAGACGCTCGACTGGATGGCCCAGCAGGGAATGCGTAGTTTCGAGATGAGTGAAATCATCAGCCGGGGACTCGACGCCGTCCTCGACGAAGCCTTCGCGCTCGCGATAGACGACTGCGACGCCGTCTTCTTGTCCGTGGATGTTGACGTTGTGGACCCCGGCTCGGCTCCCGGTACCGGCACGCCCGAGCCCGGTGGTCTGACCAGTCGTCAGTTGCTCGACGCGGTCCGCCGTATTGGCATGGAACTACCGCTCGTGGGTATGGATGTGGTGGAAGTGTCGCCCCCGTACGACCACGCCGAGATAACGGCCTACCTCGGGAACCGCATCGTGCTCGAGGCCCTTTCCGGTCTGGCGTGGAAACGGGGCAGCGAACGCCGTGATCCCAATCGGCCCTTGCTCGAAGGTCGCTAGAGAGCATCATTCGGCGAAGTGAGTTCACTACGCTTGACCCATGACTGCAACCTCTAAAACTGTTCTTATCACCGGCGCCGGAACGGGCTTCGGTCGCGGAGCGGCTCTCGCCCTGGCCGCCCGTGGTCACCACGTGATTGCCACCACCGAGACCGAGGAGCAGGCCACCGCACTGCGGGCGGAGGCGCCACAGCTCCAAGTGGAGAAGGTCGACATCACGACCGATGACGTCAACAAGGTCAAGGACTGGAACGTGGACGTCCTTATTAACAACGCCGGCTTCGGTCAGACCGGCCCGTTGGCCGACGTTCCTGAAGCCATCGTCCGCAAGGTCTTTGACGTCAACGTCTTTGGTACCTTGCGCATGACTCAAGCCACGTTGCCCCAGATGGTGAAGCGCGGCACCGGTCGCGTGATCATTGTCTCCTCCATCGCCGGCGTCCTGGCCGGTCCGGCCTTTGGTCCCTACTCCATGTCGAAGTTCGCGCTCGAGGCCATGGGTAAGACGCTGCGCGGCGAACTCCTCGGCCAGGGCATCGACGTCTGTCTGTTGAACCCCGGTCCCTACCTCACGGGCTTCAACGACCGCATGGCCGACTCCATGTGGGACTGGTTCGGTGACGACTCGGTCAGCGCAGGGTCGACGGATCTCTTCAAGATGATGCGCACCATGGTGACCGAAGGTCAGATGGACCCCCAGGAAGTCGTCGACGTCATGGTCGAGTTGGTGGAGGCCGAATCGACGACGGAGAACAACTTCGTTCCGCCCAACCTCCGCGAACAGCTCGGTCTGGCCTAAAGCCCTACCAGCGTTGTCGAGCCTCTTCGGCGAAGCCGGGGAGGTTGTCAAAGTGAATCGTCAGGCCCTCATCGGTCGTTACGTGTCCGCTGTAGGAGCCGAAGACTTGGTGCACTTCGCTCCCTAGATCCTCGTTGACGTCGGTGAAGGTGTACTTGTCGAACTTCGGGGTCAACGTGACGTTGAGTTGTCCCTCGGGGTCGACCATGGTCCACGGCGACATGGGGTTCTCCCAGTCATACGTCCACGTCAGCTCTCGACCAATCTTGCTGAGACGTCCGTCGACCGTGATGCCGTTCTCGGTGAAGCCCGATCCCTCGGTCCACTTGGCCCCAAACTGCAGGCCAATGGTGCGACCCTCGCTAATGCCGGCCCCACCACCCCAATTCCAATTGAGCTTTGCCGGCCAACGACCTCGTCCGGCGTCGAGGACACCCCACGCCGCCGTCTCGGTATCGGGGCCGAAGCTCCACGATTCGTCACCCACTCGCGCCGTTCCTCGTGCGGGTCGGGCCTGTTGCTTGGAGGTCCAGTTAAAGGTGGTGTCGTCCCAGGGGATGACGACGTTCACCGATTCGTGACCCACCGGCTTGGCGACCGACACGGCCAGCTCGCCCGTTCGCCCGTCGGTCTCGCGCCACGAAATGGCGAAGTGGGTATCGAACTCGTCATCGGTGATGGAGAGTTCAAAGCCGTCGTGACTGACGGTCAGTGGCGTCGTGCTGAGGAGTTCGGGCAGCGCGATACCTTGACCGGCGCCGAGCAAGATGGCTTGCCCGCCACTTTCCCCAGTTTTGAAGTTGGCCCAGTAGACATCGGCGAGGCCGAGGTGGTCAATATCGGCGAAGACGGTGGAGATGCACCACTCGTCCGAAAGGATGGCCCAGTAGTCCCAGCGCTTATTACGACCAAAGTGGCCACCCAAGTTGGCCCGGTGGAGTGGTACGCGACTCCAACCGAGTGCCGCGGGATTGATGGTAAGCCCGTCGGGCGTGCAGAGATCTACGGCCGTAGTTAACTCTCGTTCGTGCGTCGTCATGGTGCTCCTTACGTCGTTTCGAGCGTGCTCTGCGCGGCGAACTGTTCGCGTTCGCCGACTCCCAGACGCCAGACGGACTGCTGGCCGTGAACGGTCCACTGGTGGGGACCGCCCACGAGGGCCGTGTTTTCGTCAATGCCGAGCAGAGTCACCTCGGGATCCTTGCCGGCGAGATAACGGGTCACGAGGTCGGGCATGTGGCGCGCGAAGGCGTCGAAGTGGGGAATCACTCGCAAGTGGGGCAGGAGTGCGAGCCCTTCGGTGGAGCCCTTTTGGGGGTGGCGGATGGAGGGAATCCACGCCGTCATCGCCATGGCGCCGGCACTGCACCCGGCGAGGGCCGCGCCCTGGTGCCACTCTTCGACAATGGCGTTCCACAACTTCGTGCCGCGCAACGTCTCGGCGAGAAAATCGGGGTGACCCCCCGAGAGGTAGATCAAACTTGCGCCGCGTACCTTTTCGACCAATGCGTCGTCGTCGGCGTCGCTGCGAGTGCTCGCGGTGGCCACAATCTGCTCTCGACCGAGGGCCCGAGCTTGCGTGTGGCCCAGTTCATGCCAGTAGGTCAAGGTGTCCGGTCCGTCGGGCACGGCCGCGGTCGCGATCTGCACGTAGGGACCCGGACGATTCTCTAAGAGTTGACCTTCCAGCGTTCGCATAATGGGCAGGTATTCGCCCGAGCCGACGAGCGCGAGAGGTCCAGGGAGAGAGGTCATAACTCAAACTTAGTGACGATGCGATACGACGGTGCATGTCACAGACTTCCCGCATCTTGAAGGTATGAATTGGTACCTCCGCGCAAAGTACGGCAAGCGTTCACGCAACACCAACTTCGTTGCGTACTCGCTGGCCGACGCCACGATGAAGGCGCGTCTTCTCGCCGACTTCTACGCCACCGGTCAGGGTCTCTACGGCCCTCAGTGCTGGCGTGAGGGCCAACTGACACTGGTCTGTGAACTCGGCGACTCACACGTCATTCGACACCAGATTCCCGAGGGTTGGTCTGTTATCGAGGGTGGGAAGAAGCGCTGATGACTACTGCGTGGCGAGACTGGCGCGGAATTCACCCTCGCGAATCTGAGCCGCAATCTCGGGTGTCGGTTCGGAGAGTCGCTCCAGGGTCACACCCTTGATGGCGCCGACGAAGTTGTAGTTGTGGTGATAGTTCCCAACGGGTGAACCGGTGTCGACACCGACGTCAAAGGTTTCGCCACTCATGGAGTAGACGAAGGGCACCGTCTTTTCAATGCGGCCGTGACCGACGACCGCGTCATTGACGAGCAGCACGGCCGTGCCGCTGCCACCGAGTCCGCCCTCGTAGGCGAACTCCACCACGATGCGCTGCGGTCCCGCCGCGAGTGGTTGGTGGCCACGAATGATGTAGTGCTCGTGACCGACCCAGTTGTAGTGGTACACGGGAAGGCGATCGTCATCGAGGTAGAGCGACCAGCCCGCCATGTTGCCACCCTGGCAAGCGATTACGCCGTGCGACGCTTCCGTGACCACGATGTCGGCCGTGATGCGATAGGAACAGTTCTTCAGATTGATCACGGAGCGCTCGGGCATTCGGACGTGGGCCTTGGTGTAGGTCATCTTCGTGAGACTCCCGAGATTGGTGGGAGGAAAGACGCCGACCGCGAGCAGGCTGCCCGGTTCGCGCATGGGATAGACGTTGTTGCGAACGGCCTCGTCGTCAAACATCGCCCGCAGCTCGGCCAACTTCTCGGGGAACTTCTCGGCCAAGTCGACACCTTGGGAGAAGTCCTCGTTGATGTTGTAGAGCTCCCACCGTTCTTCCGGTCCGTCGAACTCACGTGTTCCGAAGCGATCCCACGGCACCCGACCGTGGAAGCACGAGGCAATCCACCCGTCGTGATACAGCGCACGGTTGCCAAACATCTCGAAGTACTGAGTGACGCGTTGACTGGGGGCGTCGGCGTCGTTGAAGCAGTACTGCATCGCGACACCGTCAACCGGTAACTGCTCGACACCGTTGACGTGGGTCGGGGCGGCCACGCCAGCGGCCGCCAAGAGCGTGGGGGCGATGTCGACCACGTGATGAAACTGGGGGCGCAGTCCGCCTGGTTCGTTAATGGCGGCCGGCCACTGCAGCGCCATGGCGTTGCGGGTGCCACCAAAGTGCGAAGCCACCTGCTTCATCCACTGGAAGGGCGAGTCGAGTGACCAGGCCCACCCGACGTTGTAGTGATTCTCACAACGGGCCGAGCCGAAATCATCCATGTGCTCTAAGAGCCACTCGGGGTCTTCGGCGATACCGTTTTGGAATGCCGGGGCGCTCCAGGCGCCGTGGATGGTGCCTTCGGCCGATGCGCCGTTGTCACCGGTGATGTAGACGATGAGGGTGTTCTCATCGATGCCGAGGGCCTCCACTTCGTCGAGGACGCGTCCGAGCTGGGCGTCGGTGTGCGCCAAGAAGCCGGCGAAGACTTCCATGAGTCGACTGGCCACTGGTTTGTAGCGGTCGGGATACTCGGCCCACGAGGGCACCTCGTCGGGACGGGTTGTTAACTTCGTGCCTTGCGGAATAACCCCCAAGTCGAGCTGGCGTTGGTAGATCTCTTCGTGGAGGCTGTCCCAACCCTGATCGAACTGGCCCTTGAACTTTTCGATCCACTCGGGGGCCACATGGTGCGGGCAGTGCATTGCGCCGGTGGCGAAGTACATGAAGAAGGGTCGCTCGGGATTGGTGGCCCGCTGCATCTGCATCCACTCAATGGCGTTATCGGCGAGATCTTCGGTCATGTGGTAGTCATCACGGCCGACATAGGGCGTCACGGGGGTTGTGTTGCGATACATCGGGGGCTCCCACTGGGAGGCCTCGGCATTCAAGATGCCGTAGAAATGATCAAAGCCAATGCCGGTCGGCCAGCGGTCGAAAGGGCCGGTGGGGGTCTGTTCCCAGAGCGGTGTCAGGTGCCACTTGCCAAAGGCCGATGTGGAGTACCCACTCTGTCGAAGAATCTCGGCGACGGTGGCCGCCTCCTTCGGGATGACGGAGTCGTACCCCGGAAAAACATTGGCCGCCTCGGGAATGCCGCCCATGTGGACGGCGTGGTGGTTGCGACCAGTCAGCATGGCCGCTCGCGTGGGGGAGCACAGTGCGGTGGTGTGGAACTGGTTAAACGAGAGTCCCTGACGCGCCACGCGATCGAGCGTCGGCGTCGGCACCGGACCGCCGAAGGTGGAGCAGGTGCCAAATCCGACGTCGTCGAGCAGGATCAAGATGATGTTCGGTGCCCCCTGCGGCGGCTTGGTTACATCCATCGGCACGCCCTGAGACTGAGCAATGGTTCGCCCGAGCGTTCCGCCAAAGGGTGGCGTCGGTTTCGGAATAGCCCGCTCGGTCACTAGTTGCGAAGTCCGTCGATTTCAAAGGCGGCCAACGTCGCGACAACGGCGCTCTGGTCACCGTGAATAACGACGTCACCCGAGGCGAGTAGGTCACTCAGCTTCGCCTTGTTGTTAAACAGGGCGTTCAGGTGGGCACGTGTCGTGACGAGTTCGTTCGTCGCATCCGCACCATTGGAGAGAGCGGCGACGCAGTTACGCACGTGAAGTCCGACTGTCTCGCCATCGATGACGAAACGAATGTGGCAGGACACGCCTTCGACCAGTGTCGGGTCCAGCAGCACACGCATCGTTTGAATCAGGAGTGGTGTCTCGATGTCGGCCAAGCCCCGAGAGGTGAAGCGGTGGCCGAAGAGGCGATCGAGGGGAGTAGAGCCGTCGAGGTGACGGGCTCGCGCAATGCACCAGTTGCGGATGTTGGCGGCCGAGGTGCGCTCGCCAATGGTGCGCAAGCAGGTAGCTAGCAAGTTGCGGTCCTCTTGCGTGGCGCCTTCGCTACGGACTAACCACGTGGCGAGCTCGGTGGCCCAACGGGGGTCGTTCTGTTCGAGCGCTTCAGTGGCTTGACGCGTGACGGCATCACGGCCCCCAAATCCGGCGATGAGGCGACCGTATCGTTCGGTCGGTTCCACGGGAAAGAGTTTGGACTCGTCACCATCGAACCAGCCGCGGATCCCGCTGTGAATCTGGCGGACGTGGTGCTCGGCCACGCCGTAGCGCTCGGAGGTGAGGTAGTCCACGTTGTAGAGTTCGGGGAGTTTGATGGTGGCGGCCAGTTGGTCCGTACTCCAGCCCTTATTAATGCCCCGTACCGTTTGGTCCCAGAGAAATTGGAGGGAGTCGCGGTAGCGCTGCACCTTGGTCTTGATACTTTCCGCACCGCTGAGGCCCGGTCCGTGGGTGGCCACGAGGTGCTCGGCTTCAAAGCCCAAGAGCTGATCGATGCCTCGAATCAAGATCTGCGGGTCGCGATACTCTTCGCCACGAATGGCAAAGATGTTAAAGAGCGTCGGCCACACGAGGTTGTGGACAC
>CALAYR010000158.1 GCA_937894805.1 uncultured Acidimicrobiaceae bacterium
GTCTGCGCAACCAGCTCGTAGACGTCGAAGGCGGAATCACGAAGAAGTTCCCCGAGGGCGAACAGATGGCCATCTTTGATGCCTCGGTGAAGTACGCCCAGGAAGGCACTCCGCTCGTCATCCTCGCCGGTAAGGAATACGGTTCGGGATCGAGTCGCGACTGGGCGGCCAAGGGCACCAAGTTGCTCGGAGTCAAGGCCGTACTCGTTGAGAGCTACGAGCGCATCCACCGCTCCAACCTCGTCGGCATGGGCATCTTGCCCCTTCAGTTCAAGGCCGGCGAGACGGCCGCGACCTACAACCTCGATGGCACCGAAGTCATCACGGTGACCGGCATCGAGGCACTGAACCGCGGCGAGACACCAAGCACAGTGACGCTCGATGTCGAGCGGGCTAACGGCGAGCGCTTCAGCTTCGACGTTCGTTTGCGCATCGACACACCCACCGAGACTGAGTACTACTGCAACGGTGGCGTACTCAACTTCGTGTTGCGTCAGCTCGCACGTTCGTAACAACAGATCCGTCAGCTAACGGGATGAAGCCCCGGGTGGTTCGCCACCCGGGGCTTCGCTGTTGTTGGCGACGAGACGAACGCTTGACTTCATTTCTTGGACTACCAAGAGTGTGAGCGCTCGCTCGCTACGATTCGAAATGTGAATCCATTAGAGCTCTCCACCAAGGTCATTGACGCCGGTCACGCTGACGAACCGGTCAACCGCGTTACCAATGAACTCAGCGAACTGGCCGACGGTTTGGCCATTGTCGAGAGTTTCTCGCACACCATCGCCTGGGACACAGGCGATGGTCTTATGTGCTTTGACGCCTCCGGTGTAGGCAGCGGCGCAAACGTCGTTTCGGCTCTTCGCACGTGGCGCAGTGACCGCATCTCTTCACTCGTCTACACCCACGGCCACGCCGACCACGTTGGTGGCAGTTTTGCCTTCGCCGACGACGCCACGGAGAAAGGTTTCGAACGGCCGACGGTCATTGGACACGAAAACGTCAATCCCCGCATCGATCGCTACGCACTGACCTCGGACTGGAACCTAGCGATTAACGCCCGCCAGTTCGGCGGCATCCCGAGCGACATGGGCCTCGAAGTCGGTGCTGGCGCCAAGCGTTTCTTGCCCAAGTCAACATTGCGCACGGACGTTTCCTTCGATCACTCACTCGCCATGCAGGCCGGCGACACCGCTATTGAGTTCCATCACGGTCGCGGCGAGACCGACGACCACCTCTGGGCCTTTATTCCCGAGAAGAAGTGGATCTTCACTGGGGACTTCATCATCTGGAACTACCCGAACGCCGGCAATCCTCAGAAGGTTCAGCGCTACGCCCTCGAATGGGCCCAGTCGCTGCGCAAGATGATCGCCCAAGAGCCTGAGCTGCTCCTGCCGGCTCACGGTCTTCCGATTGAGGGCAAGGACCGCATC
This sequence comes from uncultured Acidimicrobiaceae bacterium, assembly GCA_937894805.1. GTDB lineage: Bacteria > Actinomycetota > Acidimicrobiia > Acidimicrobiales > RAAP-2 > RAAP-2. The sequence continues at coordinate 1,434 of CALAYR010000158.1, forward strand.
GCTCGGGTCCTCGATGACATTGCCTCCACGCTCGAAGACGTCGTCTATCGCGTGATTGACATGATGAATGCCGGTGAGACGCTCGACACCATCATTCACACGGTGAAGGTCGATGACGCAACGTTGGCCAAGCCCTACCTGCGCCCCTGGTACGACGAGCCGGAGTTTGTCGTACGAAACATCTGGCGCCTCTACGGCGGATGGTGGGACGGCGCTGCCTCTCGACTAAAGCCGGCACCCGACGCCACCGTGGGCGCCGAGATTGCTCGCTTGGCTGGCGGCGCTCGTGTCCTGATGGATCGAGCTCTCGAATTGGTCGACAGTGACATCCGTCTGGCCTGCCACCTGGCCGACCTCGCCGGTTGGGCCGAGCCGGACTCCAAGTCAATTCACGGCGACCGAGCCCAGATTTATTGGCAGCGACGTCTTCGTGAAAAGTCACTCATGGCCCAGGGCATCTTCCGGTCGGCATCGCGCACGAGCCAAGCAATTGCCGGGACGCTGGACGAGAAGTAACTACTTGGTATTGACGGGGCGAAATCCC
>CALAYR010000159.1 GCA_937894805.1 uncultured Acidimicrobiaceae bacterium
AGATCTACACAGGCGAAGACACTCTTTCCCTACACGACGCTCTTCCGATCTAACCCCGCCAATGGCCACTACTACGCCTCCACGTTGTGGACCACCCACCGCAATGACTTCGCTGGCAACCTCGCGTACGCCTCTCAGCAGAACTTCCTCGGCATGCAGGGCTACATGGCCACCCCGCTGACGTCTGCCGAGCTGACTTTTCTCAACGGCTTCGTTTCAAACAACACCTTCTACGGCGGCTCCGACGATCCAGCCTTCATCTTGGACCCCTCGACCGGCCTGCCCGTGTACCAGTACCTCTACGCCAACAACGACTCCACTACGGCCTCAACGAGTGACTACCAGAGCGACCCCAACGCATCCTTTCAGCGTTGGTACTGGGTCTCGGGTCCGCACGCCGGCGAACAGTTCGCCAACGGGGGACAACTCCTTTACGCCGGCGGTGGTTACGCCAACATGTCCGTAGGTATCAATGGCTACCAGTCACTCTTTTGTCCCTTCGAACCGAATGACGCGGCACTCACGGAGACGGTGATGGTCGTCGCCGGGGAATGTCAGAACGACGTCTCGCCAAGTTCTTGGCAGTACACAATGGTGGAGTTTGGGGGCATGCCGGGCGACTCGGTGACGGGCACTTCCGCTGTGGTGGGTTCGGCCACGTTCTCGACCTACACCCCTCTGCCCCACGCGCCGACATCGCTCTCAGTGTCCGGTGACGAGGTTGCTGGTTTCACTTTGTCGTGGACAACACCGGACAACACCGCCAGCGTGTATCTGAGTGAGTATGAAGTGCTGGTCTACCGAGACAACGGCGATGGTACGGAAACCCAGGTTTGGTCGACCTGGATCGGACCGTGGGCCACATCGCTCGCCATTGGTGGCATGGTATTCCCGAACGCATACCGCGTCGCCGTTATTCCCTATGGCAATTACGGAGCCGGCCCCGAAGGTTCAACGACCTTTACTCCGTCCAATGTGCACCCGGTCGGGACCTTGAATTCCATCAGCGTTATCGGGAACTCGGTGGCCATGAACTACACCGTGAGCTCGCCCTACAACTCGTGGTGGAACTACATGTACTTCTACGACGACTCGGAGAACTATCTGGGTAACTGCGGTTTCTATGGAAACGACACGTTCGACTGCAGCTTTCGCAACCTGCCAACTTTTGCCACAATCCACTACGACTTACAGATCTATTCCCCCTACACGAGTTGGCACTCGGGCCTGAGCGGCACCTTTGTCACGGGTGATGTCGCCCGACCTAACAACGCGTCGGCCGTCTCCTTCACCCCCGACTACTGGGGTGGCACCGTGAGCTGGACCCTGCCCGCGACGAACAACGCTCGATACTGGCGCGTGGAGGCCTGGACCACGGAAGGCAAGGGCCAGCCCTATCTGGCCGCCGCTAGCGAGAATTGGGATCCCAACGGAACCTCGATGTCCATGAACGGTCTGAACTCTGACCACCAGTACCAGTTCATCCTTTACGCCATCGACAGCTCCAGCGTGTACTCGACGGGTCTAACGTTCGCCGGAACGTCGAAGGACCCGTACCCCGCTATTTCCAAGGTCAGCGTGACGGTGCAGGGCAACGGGGTGGCGGGAATGTGGAACGTCACTGAGTCGTACGGTGGCGTCTACGCGAGTCGGATGCAAATCTTTGCGATGGATGGCACGTACATCACCACCTGTGGTGACTATTCGGGTCCGGGTGACGCGAAGAGCTGTTGGACTGGCGGCTTAACGCTGGCCACGAACTACTACGCCATCATCCAGGGCTACGGCTGGTCGTCAGGTTGGGGCGGTGGTGTTCGCGTCGACTTCACTACCGACGACGCCTACGTCCCGGCGAACTTCTACGACGCCACCAACGCTGACGGCTATATCTACTCGGTCGCCGCCACGCCCGACGGCACCGTTTGGTACTACTCGACGACGGGAGTCCACCACGTCGTCAACGGCATCGACATCGTTGTTGATGTCAGCGCCTACCTGCCGGCCAACGTCAGCCTGAGCCAGGTGACGGGACTCGCGAACAACGGCGTGGCCTTCTCAACGAATGGGTACGACAACGGTTGGCTCGACACTGGTGTGCTCTACATCGCACCGGACGGAACGATCTCCTACTTCGGTGACGGTGCGACTAACTGCGCTTCGAGAATTGCGCCTTACGGCGATCACTCTGTCGTTGTTTCGAACTTCTACGGCCTCACGGTCTTTGACCTCAACACTGGCAACTACAGCTCGCTGCCGGGACTTGGCATGTACGACCAGATGTACGCCCATCTCGTTGCGTCGAATGATGGCGTGGTCTACTTCGTCGATCGTTACAACAGCCTGCTCCTCCACCGTTACGACGGTGCCGTCGAGGGCACGCCCGTCTACACCGACTTCGTGTTGGCGAGCAGCCTCAGCGAGGAGGCCGTTGTTATTGAAGGCATTCTCTACAGCATTGACAGTCCCGCGTGGAACAACGCCACCTTTATGGCCACCAATTTGGCTACGGGCGAAGTCACCACGTACTTCAATTTCTACGGTGTCATCGAGACCCCTCGACTGATGGGCTTTACGGCCTCGGGTGACGTACTCGGAGCCCTGAACTACTCCTCTCTGACCTTCGCCGGCCAGCACCTGACTATTCCGCTGGGCTAACGACGACCAGCGTCCTTACGGACAGCCCATGCCGGACTCAGCGGCGCAGCTGGGGCAGAGCCACACGACACCATTAGGTACTTCGTGCATTGACGCAGTGGGGGAGCCGCAGCCCTCACAGTCCTGCCGTTCGTTCACGGGAAAATGGTAGTGAGTTGCCCCTGCCCCCGTTGTGGAGAAGGGAACGAGGGGGTTCTGGGGCCGCGGCACCCTGGTCGCCCAGATTTTCCTTGATTCGGGCAATGCTGCCCCCAAATCGGCGGGATTTTCGGTAGACTTTCGGTATGGCAGCGTAGCCATTCTCAAACACCTCGGGAGCTTCCGTGTATACCTTTATTCCATCCACTCGTGATGCCTTGGCGCTCGCCAAGCGTCTCTTCGTGACCTTCATCGCCGTTGTGATCATGGCCACCGGCCTCAACTTGGCCCACGCGACGTCGGCCTCTGCGACCCCGACTCCCTGGTCACTTCGCCTCGCCACGACGTCATCTGACGCCGCATCGTGGTCGTTCCCCACCGGGGCAACGTGTGTCTCCTCAACTTTGTGCATCATGTCCGGTTGGTACGAGGGGGGTGACCGTCACGAGTACGGTTTCGTCTCGATCTACAACGGCACCACCTGGACCCAGTACAGCGTTGGTAACACGCTCGGTACCGATCCCAATCGCGTTGGTGGAACTGAAATCACCAGCTCGAACTGCCTATCGGCCACGTTCTGTTACGCCGGCGGTTACTACACCATTGGTAACCAGATTCACGGAATGGTCTCAATCTTTGACGGCACGTCATGGACTGACTACGCCACCGGTGACTCCATCGAGGTTCAGCAGCGCGGTAGTTGGATTAACAAGGTCTCCTGCGCCACGACCACGCTCTGTGTTGCAACGGGTGCCTACCAGGACGCCAACTACGACCGCCGTACCTACATTTCGACGTGGAACGGGACCTCGTGGGCCACGTCGGACTTTGTTCCACCCGTGAACACCGGCTACACCAATTTCGGTCAGTACTCGGGCGTTTCGTGTGTTTCCGCTACGTACTGCGTCGTCGGCTTGACGGTCGAAGACACCAACCAGTCGGCCTACGCCGCCGCAGCGACCTACAACGGATCTTCCTGGAGCTGGAACGTCATGACTGACGACACCCGCAACCCGGGCATCCTCGGCTTGGTCTGCACCTCCACCACGTTCTGTGCCATGTCGGTGATGTACTCCGGCAACGTGAGCGGTACGTACTCGAACATTCCGAAGGTCCTCATGTACAACGGTTCGACGTGGACGGCCACGGCCCCCTCGCCGGCCGGCGCTACCCCCATGTCACTCGGTGGCTTGAGCTGCCTATCGAGCACCTTCTGTGTCGTGACCGGTCAAGAGACGTCGTGGCACGCCTACGCCTCGGTCTGGAACGGTTCAAGCTGGACCAAGACCATCGTGGGTGCCAGTCTGGACGTTGGTAACAACTCACAGTTGATGGGCGTTAGCTGCTCCTCAACGACGAACTGCTACGCCGCTGGTCACTACTCCAAGTCCGTCAACACTCAGTTGGGCTCATCGTTCTACGCCAGTTTCAACGGAAGCTCCTGGACCGCGACGGACCTGGCCGACGCCAACTCGTACCGGGCGATGGGAACCGGAGCGGCCTGTGCTGCTTCGGGTTTCTGCATGATCTACGGCGCCATGTGGCTCTCCAGCGATCAAAACGAACACAGCCACGCCTTTGCCTACGGTGGCTTTCCGCCCACGGCCCCGAGTGCCCCGAACGCTACGAAGGCCAGCAGTGGTGACCACAGCGCCACGCTGACCTGGACCGCTCCCTTCAACAACGGCAGCGCCATCACCGGGTACACCGTGACGGCTTCGCCCGGTGGCGCCACCTGCACCACTACTACGGCCTTGACCTGCACCATTTCGGGTCTGACCAACGACACCCTCTACACGTTGAGCGTCACCGCCACCAACGCCATTGGCACCAGCCCCGCCTCGGCTGAACTGACCACGACGCCCGCCGCTCCGCCGGTGCCGGCCGTTGGTTGGACTGACGATGGCAACCCCTTCGGCGACAACGGAGCAACCATGCTGGCGTCGTTGAAGTGTCTGTCGACCACCTTCTGTGTGGCTAGTGGTGGTGTCTCGTCGCAGGCCAACGGCATGCAGGCCACGGTCGGCTTCTACGACGGATCGAGCTGGACCTCATCAGTGATTGCCCAGAGTCTCAACATTGGTAACAACGCGATTGCGACCCGAGTGCGCTGCCTCTCTTCCACGTTCTGTGTTGCCGGTGGTTCCTACACCGACGCCTCGAACAAGAGTCGCACCTTCGTCGCAACGTACAACGGCACTACCTGGACCGCCACGCAGGTTGGTTCGACCTACACCGGCGGTCCGATGGCGGCTATTTCGGAAATCTCCTGCGCCTCAACGACCTTCTGTGGTCTTCTTGGCTGGGGCTACTCGCCGCAGTATCAGCCCAGGGGTTACGTCGCAACCTTCAACGGAACAACCTGGACAACGGCCGACGTCGGCGCTGCGTCCGGCGCCATGATGACGTTCCCACTGACTCTCGACTGCCCCACGACCACACGTTGCATCGCTCTGACGAGCTCGATGACGGGTGGTCCTTCCGGTGTGGCCAACTACGCCGTGTCGATGATCTTTAACGGCACGAGCTGGACGTCAACCACGATTACCCAGTCCGGCTTTGACGACATCTCGCTCTACACGCTGGACTGTGTCTCGGCCACCTTCTGTGCTGCCTCTGGCGCGGCCGGTCTCAACACCGCGATGACGCCAATCGCGGGAACCTTCGACGGAACGTCGTGGACCCTCGCGAATGTCACCGGTCTCACCGGTACCGCGAAGGGTGGCGCGACGGGTACTGGCGGCCTCATCTGCCTCAGCTCCACGAACTGCATCGGTGCGAGCACCATGTCGATTGGCATGCAGGCCAACCACCAGTACGCCGTTAAGTACGACGGCACCTCGTGGACGGCCACCTACCTCGGTGCCAACATCGACCCGGGTAACGGAGGCATGGCCTCTGGTATTGACTGCCCGGCCGCCAACCTCTGCTTCGTCGCCGGCCATAACAATCTGTCGGACGGAACGACCTACGCCACGATGAGCACGTACAAGAACGGCACCTGGACGACCGGTGCGCTTGGCACCACGTTGACGGGCTCAAACTCGCAGGCTGGCTCAGTTGCCTGTCCTTCGACGACCATGTGCCTTGCCACGGGCATGATTCAGCCCACGGCCAATACGTCTATCGGATTCATCTCCTACTTCACCGGTGGTGCCGTAAAGCCGGGCCCCGTCTCGGGCGCCTCAGCCACCGCCGGCAACGGTTCGTTGACGGTGACGTGGAACGCGCCGACGACTGGTGACGCACCAACCTCCTACACCGTTTCGGTTCCTGGTCAGTCCGACTGCGTCATTGACGTGGCGACCAACCCGTCCGCGGCGTTGAGCTGCACCTTCACGGGTCTGACTAACGGCACGAGCTACACCGCGACGGTCGTGGCGACCAACGCCAAGGGCAGTGCCACCGGCGCCACCGCGAGCGCCACTCCGGCCACGTCGCCCGGTGCCCCTACCGGTGTGACGACCTCAGCCGGTAATGGTTCGGTTACGGTCAGCTGGACGGCTCCGAGCTCGACCGGTGGATCGACGATTTCGAGCTACACCGTTACCGCGAGCCCCGGTGGTGCGACTTGCACTGTCAATGCTCCGGCCACGAGTTGCACTGTTTCGGGCCTGACCAACGGCACGAACTACACCTTCACGGTCACTGCGACGAACGGCGCCGGTACCTCGACGGGCTCGGCCTCGGCCGCCACGGCACCGCAGGCCACCGCGCCCGGTGCCCCCACCAATGTTGCCGCCACCGGTGACGACGGTCAGGCCGTAGTGACATGGACTGCTCCGACCAACGATGGTGGTGCCGCGATTGACGGCTACATCGTCACCGCTTCTCCCGGTGGTGCGACCTGCACCGCCGTGGCGCCCGCGACGACCTGCACCATTTCGGGTCTCACCAACGGCACGGAGTACACCTTCACGGTCACTGCAACGAACAACGCGGGTAACTCGTCTTCGTCGGCCTCGAGCAACGCGGTGACCCCCGGCGCGGCTCCCGGCACACCGGACTACGTCCAGGCCACACCCGGTAACCACTCGACCCAGATCAACTGGGCCGCCCCGAGCACTGGACCGGCTCCAACGCGCTACGTCGTGACGATGCAGCCCGGCGGAACAACCTGCACGGTTGACCTCGTCGCTAACCCTTCAGCGCCGCTGAGTTGCAACTTCACGGGACTCACCAACGGCACGCGCTACACCTTCACGGTGACGGCCTTCCTCGCCAACGGTAACTCCACGTCCGACACCATTTCGACGGTCGTGAATCCCGGTCCACTGAAGCCAACTGCACCGCGCGTCATTGTCTTTCACGGCGACCCCAAGGGCCTCACCGTGGTGAGCTGGAAGGTCTCGGCCTCCAACGGTGGTTCGGCCATTGTTAAGTACGTTGCAACGGTGACCGGTCCTCGCTACGCCAAGTCGTGCACCGTCAACATGGTCGCGAACCCCCGGGCCGCCCTGAAGTGCACCTTCACTGGTCTGAAGCCCAAGCGCTTCTACACCTATCGCGTGGTGGCGGTGAACGCCGCCGGTCAGACCGCGTCCCCTAAGGCCAAGCGAGCCATCGACACGGCGATTCGCATTGTTAGCTTCGCCAAGGGCAAGGTGACCATGTGGTCTGGAATGTACCGTCAGGCCTTCATTACGGCCTCGTACATCAAGCGCTTTAAGTACACCAAGGTCGTGCTCACTGGTTACACCAACCCCGGCGGCTCACTGGCCTCGCGCACCAGCTTCACACAGGCCCGTGCCCTCACCGTGGCGAACTACCTGACCCGCCAGCTGCGCACCCTCGGTGTCACTGGTGTCACAATTATCGCCAACGGAACGGGTGCTTCGATCTACAAGAACCCCAACGCCAACCAGCGTCGTCTCAACCGTTCGGTGGCGACACTGCTGACGTACAAGTAGTCCGAGGTACACAAACAGCCCCCGGCGAAAGCCGGGGGCTGTTTCAATTCAGGCGAGAGTTACTCGAGTGCGTTTGGCGGATTTAACCGCTGATCAGGCGTGAGCCTTTACGGCGTTCTCAGATTGGGAACCGTGCCTTATCAAATGACTCACGCGTCAATCCGCCTCAACTATGGCTGATTACCCAGCTGAGTCGGATTATGAACTCCCGTGGGCGCCTCTCGGGCGCCTTTAATACTGAGCTAATCGGGGGCTCTCTAGTCATAAGAGGTGGACCAATGAGTGGGGTCTGGACAAGGCAATGAGCGTCGTTAATAGTCGCGCCAATCTCAATCGGCTTGCGAAAAACAGACCCTCACAAAATGTGGACCAATGAATGGGGTCTGGACAACAATTTGTTCTGTCTGCACTTCTAACTATTAAGTGGTGCTAACGGCGCCAAGTAGGCGATTATGCCTAGGGCTGTCTCTTGAACTGGTGGTGTGGCAAATTGGTTCCAGTCGGGAACATAGGCACTCCGAGCCATTCCATTCCACATTGTGTACCAAGTATTTTTTATGCGGGCT
>CALAYR010000160.1 GCA_937894805.1 uncultured Acidimicrobiaceae bacterium
TAACTACGGGGGTCGTGCCGAAATCGTCGACGCCGTCAAGAAGCTGGTCGAGGATAAAGTTCCGGCCCACAAGATTGACGAAAAGGCCATCCGCTCTCGCCTCTATCACCCCGAGTTTCCCGACCCCGACTTGATGGTGCGCACTTCGGGCGAGTTCCGCATTTCGAACTACCTCCTCTGGGAGATTGCCTACTCCGAGTTGGTCTTCACCGACGTGCTGTGGCCCGACTTTCGCCGTGAGCACCTCTACGAGGCCGTACGTGAATATCAAAATCGCGAGCGCCGTTTTGGGGGAGTTGAACAGTGAAGTGGCGCAGCCTCGGCATTGTGCTCGGAGGGCTTGTCTACCTCCTGCTGTGGGGGATCGCTCTGAACGGTGGTTCTCGTTTGGTCGCACCGCTCACCATTCCCATCGTCCTCGCCGTACTGGTGGGTGGGGGTAACTGGCTCAACAACTTCATGGGTATCAAGCGCAAGCCTCAAGAATTTCGGAAGCGCAACGACGAACAGTGAACACGATTCGAGACGAAGCCATCGTGCTTCGGACGTATAAATCGGGAGAGTCGGACCGCGTGGTGGTGCTGTGGACAAAGTCGCACGGCAAGCTGCGGGGTATTGCCAAGGGCGTCCGCAAGACGACGAGCAAATTGGGTAGCGGTCTAGAAGTTATGGCTCACGTCGATATCCTGCTGGCCGAGTCCAAGGGAGAGCTGTACCAGGTACGCCAGGTGCAACACGTGAACCGATTCTCTACGGTGCGACAAGACTTTGATCGCCTCTCGGCCGGTCTCGCCCTTGTCGAAGTGGTCGACGCCGTACCGACCGACAATGTGCCCGATGAGGAAATATTTACGATGTTGGCTCGAGCTCTTCTTTCGCTCGATAACGAAGAGTTCGCCCCCTTTCTCGTGCCGTCCGCCTTTTTCTTCAAGATGCTGGCCCTTGATGGTTCCATGCCGCAACTGGCTGAGTGCGTGAGCTGCGGTGCGGGCGATCCCTTGGTTTCCTTTAACGCCGAAGTGGGTGGCCTGCTGTGTGCCGCCTGTCGATCGGGCCGTCCGGTGTCTAAGGATGCCGTTGTTCTTCTCCGCCGGCTACTGCAAGGCGATCTGGCCGCAGTTCTGCGCGAGGGCAACGCCCAAGGCACCAGCGAAGTGGTTGGTTTGGCGAGTGAGGCAATCGAACAGCACTTCGGCAAGCGGCTGAAAGTAGCCCGGTCGCTCAATCAGATGTTGCCGCCTGAGGGCTTCCAGTAAGGTCCCGATGTCCATGAGTCACCCTCCCGTCATCTACTGGTTCCGCCGCGATCTTCGGCTGGCCGATAACCCTGCACTACTCGCCGCAGTAGCGGCAGGTGGCGAAGGCGGGGTGCTCCCACTCTTCATCGTGGACGAACGCATCGTGACCTCGGCAGGTCCGACGCGAGTCCAATTCCTCCAGGACACCCTGGAAGCGCTGAACGAGTCGATGGGGAACCAACTCGTCGTTCGTTACGGTTCGCCTCTGGAGGTTCTGCGCACGGTGATGGCCGAATCGGGGGCAACTCAAATATTCATGACTCAAGACTTTGCGCCACTGGGTATCAAGCGAGACGACGCCATCCGTCGAGATCTACCTTCGGCACAATTTCACGCGGTCGGCACGCCGTACATCGTGCCACCGGGCTCGATCTTCTCGAAGAGCAACGAGCCCTTCAAAGTCTTTACGGCCTTTCGTCGAGTGTGGGATACCTTCGAATTGCCTAGGCCACTCGCCGCACCGATTACGCCAACATGGTTCCCGGCGTCGAGCGAGTCGCTCGACGGCCTCGCCTTAATGGCGGGGCGAACCGTGCCCAGCTACTTCGGAGATCTTGCGGACCTGCCGATGGCCCAACCCACCCCCGCGGGCGAGGCTGAAGCTCATCGTTTGCTCGAAAGTTTTAGAGACCGCGTCGATGACTATTCGACCAATCGCAACATCCCCGGTCTCGACGGAACCTCGATGCTCAGCCCGCACCTTCGCTTCGGAACGATTCACCCCCGACAGGTGGCCGACGCGCTGATTGGTGACAGTGAAGACCGGAGAGTCTTTCTGTCGGAGATTGCCTGGCGTGAGTTCTACGCCGACGTTCTTTTCAACCACCCTCAGTCCGTAGCCGATGTCTTGCAACCCACGATGCGCCACCTGCCGGTTGACCGCGACGCAGCCGCCGAGGAGAGATTCCGCACGTGGGCTCGAGGCGAAACGGGCTACCCCCTCGTCGACGCCGGCATGCGCCAACTCCTGGCAACGGGCTGGATGCACAATCGAGTTCGCATGGTGGCGGCTTCGTTTCTGGTGAAGCACCTCCACTTGGATTGGCGTTGGGGTGCGCAGTGGTTCATGTGGCGGCTCGTTGATGGTGACATTGCCTCTAACCAGCACGGTTGGCAGTGGGCGGCGGGAACTGGGACCGATGCCGCTCCGTACCACCGGGTCTTTAACCCGACGTTGCAGGCGGAGCGATTCGACGCTGACGGAACGTACGTCCACACCTGGATTCCCGAACTGGCCGCTGTTGGTGCGCCGCAGTGTCTCCAGCCCGGTGGTGGCGAGGGACTCTTGGCTCCTCCCGACTATGTGCGTCCAATGATTGACGCCAAGTCCGAGCGAGACGAAGCACTACGCCGCTTCGCGCTCGCTCGGGAGTTGGCCGGTCCTAAGAATGGCTGACTTTGGTGTCTATGTTCACGTGCCGTTCTGCGCACATCGCTGTGACTACTGCGCCTTTGCGACTTACTCCGATCGCGACCACCTCATGGTGGAGTACGTCGAAGCGGTTCTGAAGGAGATCGCCCGGTCCGTTGCCGATGGTCTGCCACCCGCTGACACCGTCTTCTTCGGGGGTGGCACGCCGTCGCGTCTGCCCGCTGAGGACCTACTCCGGATTCTTAACGCCATTCCTAAAGCTGACGGCGTTGAAGTCACCGTGGAGTGCAATCCCGAGGATGCCACCATTGAACGCCTCAGCGCCTACCGGGCCGGTGGGGTAACGCGAATGAGCTTCGGGGTGCAGTCGACACAAGCGGCCGTCCTGGCCGATCTGGGACGTCGTCACGGGACGATGGCCCACGAACAGGTGAGCCGCGTGGTGCACGAAGCGGGCTTTGAGACCTGGAACATGGATCTCATCGTGGGTTCCCGCGCCGAAACACTCGATGACGTCCGGGCCACGGTCGGCGACATTCTCAACCTGCCGTACCCTCCACCCCACATCAGCTGCTATGTCCTCACGCCCGAGCTAGCTACTCCGCTGGGACAAGACCCCAAGCGCCATCCCGACGAAGATGACTCCGCCGACGCCTACGACGTCGTGGGCGAAATGTTGGCCGGAGCCGGTTTTGAGTGGGAGGAAATCTCAAACTGGGCTCAGCCCGGACACGAATGTCGACACAATCACGTGTACTGGGATCGTGGCAACTACGTGGGCTTTGGCTCCGCGGCCCACTCGCACGTTGATGGACTGCGGTGGTGGAATGTTCGCACCCCCGATCGCTACATCGCGCTGCTCCAAGAAGGGTCGCTCCCTCGAGGCGGGGAAGAAGAGGTTGCTCCGGCGGCCCAAGAGTTCGAGGCTCAATCGCTCGCCCTGCGTACGCGCAAGGGGGTTCCCATCGAGGCCTTCGCCTCACTGGATGAGATTGCCCACCTCATTCGCATTGAAGGGTCGAATGTTGTCTTGAGTGAACGGGGACGACTCGTGGCCAATCAGGTAATCCTTCGCTTGCGTTCTTCAGAGATGCCAGAGGCGTCCGGTAGCCTGTAAGGCATGTCCGACGTCGAAGCAACCCCAAACCCCGAACTCTTAGACAAGGTCATTAATCTGGCCAAGCGTCGGGGATTCGTCTTCCCATCGGCGGAAATTTACGGTGGATTCCGCTCCACCTACGACTACGGCCCGCTCGGCGTACTCCTGCTTCGCAACGTGAAGAATGCCTGGTGGCGCTCGATGGTCCAGCTTCGCGATGACGTCGTTGGCTTGGACGCGGCAATCCTTTCGCCCCCAGCCGTGTGGGCTGCGTCAGGCCACCTCGCCACCTTCACCGACCCGCTCGTGGACTGCAAGCAGTGCAACGAGCGCCTCCGCGAAGACCAGATTGACGGCATCTGCCCCAAGTGCGGTAGTCGTGACCTCACTCCAGCTCGCGCTTTCAACTTGATGTTTAAAACCCACGCCGGGCCGATTGAAGACGACGGTGCCGTGGCCTACCTCCGCCCCGAAACGGCGCAGGGAATGTTTACCAACTTCTTGAACGTACAAATCACGACGCGCAAGAAGCCCCCATTTGGTATCGCCCAAGTTGGTAAGTCCTTCCGCAACGAGATCACTCCACAAAACTTTGTGTTCCGAACTCGTGAGTTCGAGCAGATGGAGATGGAGTACTTCGTGCCACCGGCCGAATCACCAAAGTGGTTTGACTACTGGATTGATGAGCGTTACAACTGGTACCAAGCGCTCGGCATCGATAAGTCCAAGATTCGGATTCGCCACCACGACCCCGATGAGCTGAGCCACTACTCAACTGGTACGGCCGACATTGAGTTTCTCTTCCCGTGGGGCTGGGGCGAACTCGAAGGTGTCGCCAATCGTACGGACTTCGACCTCAAGGCCCACTCGGCTGCCAGCGGAACCAAACTGGAGTACTTCGACCAAGCCAGCAATGAGCGCTACACCCCACACGTGATCGAGCCAGCCGCTGGCGCCACTCGCGCCATGATGGCCTTCCTACTCTCGGCCTACGAAGAAGATGAAGTTGGTGGGGAATTGCGCACCGTGTTGCGTCTCCACTGGCGACTCGCGCCTTACCAGGTCGCCGTCCTACCCCTCTCAAAGAAGCCCGAACTGGAAGCCGTTTCACGCGAGGTGCTCTCGATGTTGCAGAACCACTTCATGGTGGACTACGACGTCACCCAGTCAATTGGCAAGCGCTACCGACGTCAGGACGAGGTTGGAACCCCATTTTGCGTCACCATTGACTTTGATTCCCTTGAAGACAAGGCCGTAACACTGCGAGATCGAGACACCATGGAGCAGATTCGAGTGCCGATTGCTGAATTGCTCGGGGTGATTACCAATCGCATGAATTAGGTGCCACAATGTGGCGTGCGCGTCGCCACGAAAATTGTTCTAGTTGGCAGAAAACTACGCAGCACGCGCTACACGCTGGCCG
>CALAYR010000161.1 GCA_937894805.1 uncultured Acidimicrobiaceae bacterium
CGGAAACGAGAAGTGTTCTTCATATAGGCGCAGAACATACTTTGCCGGTGTGACACCAGCGCTAGTTAGAGAAGAAATTATCCAACTCAATTGGATTGAGCGCAATCGACGAGCGCGACCCGTCCAATAGGACTGAAATTGACCCTTTGTCAGTGAGTGCAGCACAAGCGTGCGAGTGAACTAATCAAGATGAATGTGCGCCTTGGCCTACTCCGGAAGCGAGGAAACTATGCGATTCCATAGTGCAAAGCGGTTCCAAAGAGAATCCGAGTGGTCTGCCATATTGCTTCGTTTCGGATAAAAGTGTTTGATTCGTCCGATTCAGCAGATTTCTTGGACTCAGTTGCATCAAGACTGTCCCGCAACCGGGGAATTATTTAAACGTGGTACGGTTCAAGAGTTAAACAGAACTTTAGGAGTTTTTGTTTTCTTCAGGTCATTACGCATCTTGCGTAAGTGGTTCCCTTACAAGCGAATCGGCACTGACGACAAAGTCGATCGGTGTGACTGTTTTCTCTTTCAGCAAATGATGGCTGAGATAAGCGATTTTCAATCTTCGTGGGAAATACGACGGCTGTTGTGTGAATTTCAATATTTGTTGAACTCTCAACTCATAACTCACTAGAAAGAGAACTACATGTCTAAATTTCAGGGAAGAAAGCGAATTTTCGCTAGCTCAACGATCGCATTGCTGATTATGGGTGGAGGAATGGCGTATGCGTACTTCAGTACGACGGGCTCAGGCTCTGGTAATGCAGACGTCGGAACCAACTCGCCATTCGTCATCACGCAAATTGCGGATGGGAGCACGACCGGTGACTCTTCATACCTTCCAGTGGCGTTGCTGCCGGGAGGGCCTTCAGAAGTCCTGGCCATCTCCATCTACAACCCATCAAAAGGTGATCAGGGAATTCATGGTGTCACGGTCAGTCCGGCCATGGCGACTGTGAGCGCTGTGAATACCTATAACGCAGTCCATGTTGCGCCGGACGTACAGGCCACGACGAGTGATGTCACCAGTGGTGGCATCCCCGTAGCGGGTTGCCTCGCTTCATGGTTTCACGTTACGAATTGGAGTCCCTTTTCGGGTGACATCGTTGTGGCTGGTCACGGATACGCCGTTATTGGCAACAATGCCAATGGCTCTCCGGAAGCGAGCAGTACGCTCTCGGTTTCGTTGAAGTCCGAAGGCGTGATTCAGGATGCCTGCAAAGACGCAGCCGTTGATTTGAAGTTTGCTTCGAACTAGCGGAGCGGTTCAAAAGATGATTTCGGATCTAAAACGGCGTCACGCTGTTTTCATGTGAACTTGCCGCCGGTGAGTATTGTTGCTCGCCCCTACGAGCGTCGCCATGAAGTGCAATAGATCTAATGCAGGGTTCTTCGCGGTGTGGATAGCGCTAGCCCTGAGCCTCACGACCGGAACTGCATTCGCCTACGTCATCACTACGGGGGTTGGCACCGGTAAGACGTTCGTAGGTAACGATTTTTCTATCACTCGGGCAGTTGACGCATTAACCACAAAGGCCATTCTGGGTACGGTTGCCAGTTACTCAACATTGGCGCCGGCAATTACCCAGACGTCATCAACCATGGATGGTCTAAGTGGAGTCGGCGCATTGAGTAACCCTTCGGGAGTAGGTGCAACAAGTGCGGCAACGCTGCTTGCTGAATTGCGCACCTCGTACACCAAAATGATGGCCCTCCCAAGTAGCGAATTGATTTCGGGCGACATTAATTTACGCACGCTAACCCCCGGTGTGTATTTTGACGGTGGTGCTCTCAAC
Source organism: uncultured Acidimicrobiaceae bacterium (assembly GCA_937894805.1). Classification (GTDB taxonomy): domain Bacteria; phylum Actinomycetota; class Acidimicrobiia; order Acidimicrobiales; family RAAP-2; genus RAAP-2. The sequence continues at coordinate 1,788 of CALAYR010000161.1, forward strand.
ATGGCCGCCAGTGGGGTTCTCACTTTGGATGGCGAGGGAGACCCCAGTGCAATATTTGTATTCCAGGTCGTCGGTTCGATAGGCATCGGTGCCGGCTCGGTCGTAAACCTCATTAATGGTGCGCAAGCTAACAACGTCTACTGGGTGTCGACTGGAGCCTTTGGGGGAGGAGCCGGATCTGCCCTGGTGGGCAACGTGATTGCTAATGGCGCTGGTAATCCTGGCGCGGGCTCAAACTTTGTTGGACGAATTCTGTCACTGGCCGCCTTGACTCTCACGAGCGTGACCATTCTGACTCCCGCGGTGAGTTAACGCCTAAGGGCATCAAGCCGACTCCCTGCGGCAAGTCGTCGGTGACTACTGAGGATCTTTCCGTAGCTGGTTGCCACATACGTCTCAGGAGTCAGTCTCGCCACAGCAAATATTTAGTCGCGCGGCCAGGGGAAGTGACTATTGGTCTGCCCGTGCTCGCTGATGGCGCGACAGGGCCCTACCTCATGCTGCGTGAGGTATTCGAGGTGATTAGCCCTCTACCTCGGGCGGCTGAGGGGCAATCGCCATCAAACCTTGGAGTCGGCGCATGGCGTCATCCATCGTGCCGAGATTGCCATCAAGGAAAAGCACGTTGCCCTTGCCGTCTTTGGCTACGTCACGGATTGTTTCAGTCCACAAGGTCAGGGCAAGCACCCCAGAACCCACCCCGGAGTTTTCGAGCAGCTGTGCTGAGTCCGAAAGGCCTTGGGCGAGAGCAGTTCGAAAATTCGCGAGACCTTCACCGCGCAACTTGGCCGCCGTGGCTTCGTTCTCTGCCGCAATGCGAATGGCGGCTCCTTCTGCTTCGGCCTGCTTGGTGCGGGTGATGAGCAGTGCCTGACCCTCGAATTCGGCCGCCCGCTGAGCATTTGTCGCGGCCACGACTCGACTCATAGAGGTCATGACTTCTTGGTCAAAGCTGATGTCGTTGATTGCCAGGTCGAGCAGGCTGTAGCCCCAGCCAGCTAGCTGTTCGTTGAGGCTCTCTTTCGCGTGGCTGGCGATTTCGGTGCGCAGGCCCAGTACTTCGGCCTGCTTCTTGGTGGCCACAAACTCTCGTACCGACGCTTCAACGGCGGAGGTCATGGCCGTTGTGAAAGCACGAGCGTCGATGAACTTGAATGCAACGAGCTGGATTGTTTCGGCGTGGTGATCAGTGACCGTGAAAATAATGGTCGCTTTGAAGTGAACGGCGGCCTGGTCGCTCGTGATAGCGGCAAACTCCAGTTGGGACGTTTGGTTCTGGACGGGCACCTTCCATCGCACCTTTTCAATGAGTGGGATGACGAGATTAAGTCCAGGATTTATGACTCGTCGATACTTTCCAAACAAGGTGACAACGCCGACGTGCGCCTGGTCGATAGTGCGCAAACCGGTAGCGATAACTACCACGAGAAGGATGACGGCCAAGGTAATCAGGCCCGAAATAGTGCTGCTCATTACATGCTCCTCGTCGACAGTGACGTATTAGTTCACTTTGAATCCACGATACGCCCAACGAGTGTCGGTGTCGGGCGGAGATCGCCTCACTGGCTCTGCCGCCGACGAGATGCGCCAGTTCAAGGTCTCGCTCGGTAGGTTGACCTGCGACCGTTGTTTATCGACAGATAGCGAGGAGCACAGACTTGATATCATTAGATATCTCAATCAAAGAAGGTTCTGTGGCCGACATTCTCATCCGAGACGTTCCGGAAGATGTCCTGCTCGCCATCGATGCTGCAGCGCGAACTCTGGGACTCTCGCGCACTGAATACCTCCGGCGGACCTTGGCTAGTGAACGGCGACTTCGCACCACGGTGACGGTCGGAGACCTGACCACGTTTGCTGCAACATTCGAAGATTTGGCTGATTCAGATGTCATGGAACAGGCGTGGCGGTGACGGAATGGTTGATCGACAAGTCGGCGCTGGTGCGCCTGGCGCAGAGCAGCGAAGCAGCCGAATGGGCGAATCGCATCGAACGGGGGCTGGTTCGGATCTCCTCGCTCACCCGTCTCGAGGTGGGGTTTTCCGCCCGGTCGGGTGATGCCCTCCGCTTCGCGAATTCGGTAGCACCGCTGGCTGCCATGCCCACTGAGTACCTGACTCCTGCGATTGAGGAGCGAGCCATCGAGCTGCAGCAGCTCCTCGCCGACCGCGGTCAGCACCGGGCTCCGTCGATTCCTGACATCCTCTTAGCCGCGACGGCGGAGTTGGCTTCGCTGACAGTCCTGCATCTCGATAAAGACTTTGAGCTAATTGCAGCGGTAACCAATCAGCCGCTCGAACGTCTCGCGGAGTAGTCCGGGCGACTCTCACAGAAGTTGGTTTCGCCGCATCTCTGCATGATTGATAAAGCGCTACCCATGACGGCCCAGCGGGTTAGATGCAGTAGAACTTGCACTAGCCCCGACGAGGCTGCCAGGCACGAATACTGGGAGGAATCACCGTGCTGCTCGGCACATCCTGAGCGGCTTGAGGCAGATCAGCGTTGAGGTTGATCGGCACGACGCCGGCCCAGGTGTCACGGTTGCGGTCGCTCGGTGTGTCGTCAACGGTCAAGGGGCTGACCCGCAGTGTGGCCTCGACGATTTCTAATCGCAAGACGGTGGTGGCTCGAATTTCGCCAGTCGTTGAATCCCGGATCTCTTCTCGCCGACCTGGGATGAGACCATCGGTTATCCGAATGAGAGCGGCCTCTTTGTCACCATCTTGTAGGGATGCAATGCGGCCGCGTAGCATCACCGAGCGATAGGCCACGGAACTCTGGAAGGCCGAACGGGCCGCCACGAGCCCGTCGATCAACGTGACGGTTCCCGAGACGATGTCGGACTCTCCGATGCCACGGAGCAGTTCGTTCCCAACCGCTCCGTGAAGCAAGAGCGAGTGCTCGTCGCGAACGTAGAGGAGAGGCAGTGAGATGGGCCTCTGATCGAGCCCGAGGATGGCGAGGTGCAGAATCCAACCCTCGTCCAAGACGGCGGCCACATCGGACCAGTTGAAGGTCGCTTCGCTCACGGTGTCACTCTACCGATGGGAATTGCGAGCGTTCGTTGGAGCATCCAGCGCCCGTGGAACGCTGGATTAATTGAACGACGCTGCCAGTCGGAGCAGTCCTGCCTCAACGCTCACTACTGGCTGCCACTGCAGGACGCTCTGGACTTTTCGCTGGTCAAACCAGTGGGCCATGGAGAGTTGTTGTGCGGCGAAGGCCGTAAGGGGTGGCTCGGAGCTCGGCCACGTGTACTCCAGAAACGTCCCGAGACGCTTGGCGATTGGGGCCGGTATTGAGCGAACCTTCTTCGTGATACCAGCAGCTCGCAAAATACCCTGCACGAGTTCCGCGACGGGACGGGGATCACTACCGGTGACAGTCCACGCACGACCCAGAGCAGGACCGTCGTGGGCCGTGGCATCCAAGGCCGCCACGATGGCCGCCGCCGCGTCATCGACGTACGTCGAATCCACCAGCGCTCGCCCGTGGTCGGGGAGAGCGAGTCGACCTTGACGTGCTCGCGAAACTATGCGGCCAACTAACTGCTCATCCCCGGGACCCCACACGAGGTGGGGTCGAACAACGACGGTAGGAACGCGAGGGTTATCCAGAACGAGCTGTTCGGCCAACACCTTGGTGGAGGTATATCGATCCCGCCCGGCGTAGGAGGCGACCTCGGAGGTTGCCCCCATTGAAGGAGTGCCGTGAAAGGCCACCGAAGGTGAGGAGATATGGACGAACCGTCCGGAGTGCTCAGCCGCCGCCCGGGCATTAGCGGTTCCGTCGACATTGATCGAATGTGCGTCCGACCATTTTGGACGGGGTGCGACTAACGCGGCCAGGTGGAGTACGGCGTCGTGTCCACGGGATGCCGAGAGTACTTGTTCTCGATTACGAATATCACCGAGCACCTCTGACGTATCGAGCCCACTGGCGCTTCGCTGATACGCGGTGACGGTGTCACCGCGAAGGAGTAGTTGCTGGGCCACGGTGCGACCCAGCAGGCTGGTGGCTCCCGTAAGAAAAACCTTCATCGGCCGGCGAGGAAGTCTGACGCTTGGCGCGCTAGCGCCGAACGGTCGATCTTGGATCGGTGACGTCTGTCGAGGGGGAGTGTTCCCTGTAACACGGCCGCTACCCGTAGATCAGTTGCGACTCGCACCGCTTCGGCCGTATCGCTCGGGGCTAGCTGAAGGGCCTTACTGCCCGAGGTGACGATGACCAGAACTTGCGCTCCGACGGGGCCGACGCCCACGGCGGCTACTTCGAGTCCCAACGCATTGCGCACCTGCTCCTCTACGGCGACGCTGGCAATGGGTCCGTGGGAAGAAGCAATCACGTGGGCACGCCGTCCCAAGTGAAAGAGGACGCCGCCGGAGAGATAGCCCACATCACCGGTGCGATGGAAACGCCGACCATTGTGCAGGACTGACGAGGCGGTGTTTTCGAGCCAGTGCTGGCTATAGCCATCAAACATCCAGGGGGCCGAGATCCAAATCTCACCCCAGGCGCCATCGGGGAGTTGGTTGTTGCTGTCATCCAACGCACAGATGCGAACGGTGCAACCAGTGAGGGGGTGACCAGTGTTGGTGCCGCCCAGCGGACCGGGACCTTGTGAGGCCCCATCGGTTATTGGGAGACACTCGGTCATGCCGTAGGGGGCGGAGACGGAGCCATGCGTTAGCCCCTGCACGGAGGCGCGCAAGGTGTCGTCAATGGGTGCGCCGGCGAGTAGTACCTCTCGAATTGGCACACCGGTGGCGTCAATACTGCTGACGAGTCCGCGAGCGGCGGCCGGGGAAAACCACGCCAGGCCCAGCGGCGTAATTTCATTGAGTTTCCGGAGATGACTGAGTCGCAGTTGGTCGGGTCGATCGAAGGCAATGTCGGGCAGCAGGCAGGTTCGCTCCAAGGCTGGAGCGAGAAGCAAAAACGGAGCGAAGGATGTCGTGAAGGCTTCGCCCGGTGCCAGAGGAAAGAGCTGGGCGAAGAGGTCGCGCTGCGCTTCGAGTGCACCGTGGGTGTAGCGGACGGGTTTGGCCGGTCCCGTGGCACCAGAGGTATGAACGATGGCGGCCACGGTGGCGCTCGTCAGCGTGGCAAATTCGCTGCGAGGCAGCAGGGTGCCGTTTTCCAGAGCCCGTCGTGAACTTCGCCCGAGAACTCCGTGCTGCGCACCCGGAGCGAGTCGCATGAGTCGACTGAAGAGGGTGGTCGACCGTGAGCCAATCACGGCCACCGGTGCGGCCGTGCGAAAGAGATCGCGCAACTGCTTGATGCCGCCGTTGAGGTCTGCCACCACGGGCACCGCACCCAGCGCCCAGAGTGCGGCGACGGCGACGAGGAGTTCTCCGCTCGGCTTGACCAAGAGTGCCACCTTGTCACCCGGCTGGACACCTCGCCGGCGTAACGTCTCGGCCACGTCGGACCGGCGTGTTGCGAGAGAGGCCCACGTCAAGGAGCCCCCCGGGCCAGCCACAATCGCGCTCTCATCGTGGAGATGATTATCAATCGACTGATAGATGCCCGCAACTTCTTCTGCGATGGGGCTCGCCTCACTCGTGGTGTGGGAGGCGTTGAGCCACTGAGCCACTAGCGGTGCAAATGCGGGGTCGAGGGGAGCGAGGTGGGCGCAGTTGGAGAAGCGTTCGACGGCCGCGTGGGGGAGTCGACGGTGAAGATCACGGAGGAATCGA
>CALAYR010000162.1 GCA_937894805.1 uncultured Acidimicrobiaceae bacterium
AGCCCTTGTACTTGATCTTTACGTCAGCGGTGACGAGATACGAAAGCAACTCCCGCGAGTCCCAAATCGCCCGGAGGCGCTGGCGCATCGAGAGATGGGCACTGACAACCCGAACGGGGCGCTGCTCGACAGGTCGGCGCGCAGACGAGTTGAGCTCAGAGCTCAATTTCCTCCGGCGGCCGAGGAGCGCTCGATAACGGCATCGATAAATCCGTATTCGAGAGACTCTTGGGCGGTGAACCAACGGTCACGGTCCGAGTCGGCCTCAATCTTTTCGAGGGTCTGGCCGGTGTGGAAGGCAATGCGCTCGGCCAGCATCTTCTTCAGATACACAATCTGCTCGGCCTGAATGGCAATGTCTGAAGCCTGCCCCTGCATACCGCCGGCGCTGGGTTGGTGCATCAAGATTCGACTGTGGGGCAGGGCGAAACGCTTACCAGGGGCGCCGGCCGAGAGCAGGAACTGACCCATGGATGCAGCCATACCGATGCAGATGGTGCGAATGTCGCAGCTCACGTACTGCATGGTGTCGTAGATGGCCAGGCCGTCGGTGACCGAACCACCGGGTGAGTTGATGTAAAGACTGATGTCCTTGTGGGGGTCATCGGCTTCGAGGAGGAGGAGTTCGGCGCAGATTCGGTTGGCGGAAGCTTGGTCGACCTGGGAGCCCAGGAAGACAATCCGCTCCTTCAGAAGTCGCTGATTGAGATCGTTTACGGCCATGCCGTTCGACATTTGAAGTTCTTGCATACCTGCCAATCTACCGGCTTGTTCGGACTTTCTAGGCTTTCGCTCTAGGCTGATACGACTTGCGGGCGTGGCGAAATGGCAGACGCGCTGGGTTTAGGTCCCAGTTCTCGAAAGGGAGTGGAGGTTCAAGTCCTCTCGCCCGCACCAATATTTCTTCAAACTACCCCTTGCCAAAGATTGGCCGGTGTCGTAAACTTGCCGAAGTGTTGTAATCGCCGCAAAGTGCGGTGGAGACCGATTCGGTGCATTTCTCTCGAGTTGGACTCATTATTTCCAACGTTGTCGGGAGATTATTAGTCATGTCGTTGTCCTTTGCTGAACTGGGCCTACCCGCCCAACTTGTCAAGAAACTTTCAGATCAGGGAATTGAGTCACCATTCCCTATCCAAGAGTCGTCGTTACCCGATGCCCTCGCTGGTCGAGACATCGTGGGGCGCGCCCCTACCGGTTCCGGTAAGACGTTGGCCTTCGGCCTCGCCTTGCTCGCCCGTACCCCTCGTGCTGAGCCGTACCAGCCCCGCGGACTGGTCCTCGTACCGACCCGTGAATTGGCCGCTCAGGTCCAAAAGGAACTGGCCCAGCTGACCACCGACCGTGGTCGCCGCATCATCACTATCTACGGAGGCACCTCCTACAAGTTGGCGCGCCGTTCACTCCAGATGGGTACCGACATCATCGTCGCCTGCCCCGGACGCCTTGAGGACCTCCTCGAGCAGGACGACCTGGACCTCAACTCCGTCACCACTGTGATCGTTGACGAGGCCGACCGTATGGCCGACATGGGTTTTGCCCCCGCCGTTCGTCGCATCATGCGCAAGACCGCTCCGAACCGTCACGTCATGTTGTTCTCGGCCACCCTGGGTTCAGAAGTTCGCTCCCTCGTTGAAGAGTTCACCCACAACCCCGCCGTCCACGACGTCGTTGGCGACGCCGCTCCCTCCGAAGTGGACCACCACTTCTGGGTAACGGGCAAGGACGACCGCGTCGAGACTGTGGCTTCCCTCGTAGCCGAGCACGGCCGCGCCATCGTCTTTTGCAAGACCAAGCACGGTGCCGACCGTTTGGCTCACCAGCTCGAGCAGCGCGGCATCGAAGCCGTCGCTATTCACGGTGACCGCACCCAGGCCCAGCGTGAAAAGGCACTAGCCGCCGTTATCTCTGGTCGCGCCGATGTGCTCGTCGCTACCGACGTGGCCGCGCGTGGTATTCACATCGACGCCCTGCCCTGTGTTATCCACTACGACCTGCCACAGGCTCCCGAGGACTACATCCACCGTTCCGGCCGTACCGGTCGTGCCGGTGAGACTGGTCTCGTCGTTTCGATTGTTCTTCCCGACATGATCGGTAAGACCAAGCGCATGATGCGTGACCTGGGTTTTGAGCCCAAGGTCGTGAAGCGTGCCGACGCCGAAGCACAGCGTCTGACTCCCCCTACGGAAAAGATGCGCCCCCTCGTAGGTAAGGCCCAGCGCGAAGAAGTCCCAATGACCTTGGCTGACATTCGCGCCATCATCGACGCCGAAGTTGTGCGCGAAGATGACCGTCCCGCCCGCCGTGAAGACCGCGACCGTGGCCCTCGTGGCGATCGTCGCCCCCAGAGCCGTGACCGCGCCGACCGTGGCCCTCGTGCCCCGCGCCGTGAGTTCGGCGACCGTGACCGTGCCCCTCGTGGGGATCGTCCTTCATTCCGTGACGACCGTCCGGCCCGCAGCGACTTCGGTCCCCGTGAAGACCGTGCCCCTCGTGGTGACTTTGCTCCACGCACCGACCGCGCTCCTCGTGGGGATCGTCCGGCCTTCCGTGATGACCGTGCCCCTCGTGGAGACCGTCCGGCCTTCCGTGATGACCGTGCCCCTCGCCGTGAGTTCGCTGACCGTGACCGTGCGCCCCGTGGGGATCGTCCGGCCTTCCGTGATGACCGCGCGCCCGCTGGTCGCGATGGCGGCCCAACCGCAACCGTGAGCTTCTTTAACGAAGCCAAGGGTTACGGCTTCGCCATTGACCGCGAGGGCCAGGAGCTCTTCATCCACTCGTCACAGATCATGGACCGCAACCTTCGTGGACTCCGCAAGGGCCAGAAGGTGACTGTCGATGTCGCCAAGGGCCCCAAGGGTCTCGAAGCTCGCAACGTCCGAGTCCTCGAATCTCGCGGTTCACGCTTCTAGGATTTATCCATGAGCAAGCCCTTCGTAGAACCACACATCGGTGATGCACCGCAAGATTTAATTATTGAAGACATCACGATCGGTGACGGCGCTGAAGCCGTCGCCGGTCGTAATGTCCTGGTCCACTACGTGGGCATCGCCGCTTCCACTGGTGAAGAGTTCGACGCCTCCTGGAACCGCAACGAAAAGTTTGAGTTCCCCCTCGGTGCCGGCTACGTCATCGGCGGTTGGGATAAGGGTGTTCAGGGCATGAAGGTTGGCGGTCGACGCCGACTGGTCATTCCCGCCCACTTGGGCTACGGCAATCAGGGAGCTGGTGGCGTTATTAAGCCCGGCGAAACCTTGATCTTCGTCGTAGACCTCTACGAAGTTCGTTAAGAACTACTCGTCAATCTGCATTCGGCGCTGCAAGTCGCCGAAGCGCTCGCAGCAAATTTCTGACACCAAGCGCAGGCGATCATCGACGTTGGCCGTCTTGAGTACCGACTGGCGGTCCATCGCGCCCATGGGCGAGAAGGAGCAGCACTGCCACGCGGCCACGATGGGGTCTTCGTCAAACTCACAGACACTGTTCGCGCCGGAATCGATATCGATCTCACTCTCGAGATGACGCACGGCCCGCACGGCGGAAATCGCGGTACTCAAAATTGCCGGCGTGGGCAACTCGTCATCGTCAAGAAATGAGACTCGGGCGAGAGGGTACGGCACTTCGCTGAGCCACTCTTCAACGACGAAGCGGCGCTCTCCACCGGCGATCAAGAAGTAGGTCTCGTTCTCGAGTGATTGGAGGTGGAGCACTCGAGCGAGCGTGCCGACACTGGTGCGTACATCGCCACCGCCGACCTCACTCCCCCGCTCAATAAGACAGATACCGAACTCACCGTCGGGACCGATAGCCGAGACCATGTCGCGGTAACGCTGCTCGAAAACGTTCAACGGAATGGGCTGCCCGGGGAAGAGCACCGTTGAGAGGGGGAACATTGGAAGTTCCACAGTCGTTTTCACGTCTGCACCCTAAAGTCAACGCGCGAGGAGTCGGTCAGCGCTCCGAGAAGGCGTCAGCGAGCGCCCGAAAGGCATTGCCCCGGTGACTGAGGGCGTGCTTCTCCTCGGGGGCCAGTTGGGCCATCGACCGGCCCTTGGTTCCCTCGGGCACGAAGATCGGGTCGTAACCGAAGCCATTCTCCCCGCGGGGCTCCTCAGCAATATGGCCCTCTACTTCGCCATCGACCACAAACCAGGAGCCGTCGGGGTAGGCCACCGCCGCCACCGTGCGGAAGCGGGCCGTGCGCATCGCTTCGGCCACGCCCGTTAGCTCACGGAGCATCTTGGCGCAGTTGTCGGCGTAGGTCGCATCATCACCGGCGTAGCGGGCCGAGTAGACGCCCGGTGCGCCGGCGAGCGCGTCCACAAAGAGTCCGGTGTCGTCAGCAATCGCTGCCATCCCGGTTGCCTCGCAGAGCGCTCTCGCCTTGAGTAGTGCGTTGTCTTCGAGCGTCTCGCCATCTTCAATAACTTCAGGAACGTCATCGGGGCGAGGGATAAGGGTTACGTCCAAGCCGTCGAGAATGGCCCGGATCTCTTGGGCCTTGTCCGGGTTCGCGGTGGCGAGGACGTAGGTCCTCATCGTTGACGTGGTGTTGGTGCGGTGGCCAGAATCGAACGTTGGGCCTCAATGATGTGCTTGAGGCCACCGTCGGCGAGGTCCAAGAGACTATTGAGCTGACTACGCGAGAAAGCATTGTGCTCGGCCGTTCCCTGAACTTCGACAAAGTCACCCGATCCCGTCATCACTACGTTCATGTCGACGTCGGCACGAGAGTCCTCTTCGTAGGGGAGGTCCAACATCGGCACCCCGTCAATGATGCCTACGGAGATAGCGGCGATGGCATCGGTCAGTGCGTGCTGGCCAATGACGCCTTCGGCCACCAGGCGGGTCAGCGCGTCGTGCAGGGCCACGTAGCCACCACAGATAGAGGCGGTGCGCGTTCCCCCGTCGGCCTGCAGTACGTCGCAGTCGACCGTGATCTGCACGTCGGGCATCAACTCCAAGTTGGTGACGGCCCGCAGGCTACGAGCAATCAAACGCTGAATCTCTTGGGTCCGTCCCGACTGCTTACCCTTGGCCGCTTCACGACTGGCCCGATCGGGCGTTGAACCCGGCAGCATGGAGTACTCGGCCGTGACCCAGCCACGACCACTGCCCTTGAGCCAGCGGGGCACTTCTTCGGCCACTGAGGCCGTGCAGAGAACGCGCGTGCGCCCGAAGGTCACGAGGACTGAACCGGCCGCGAAGACGGTGAAGTCACGCTCAAAACTCATGGGGCGTAGTTGATCGTTAGAACGACCATCCGCGCGAAGTACTTCACTCATGCCAAATCCTCTCGAAAGTTACGAGAGAACGGTAGTGCAGTTGGAACTAGAAGTAGATGATTCGCTTGGCGCGCTCGACTACTTCGTCGAGGTCGTCCGTCCACGCACCGGTGGAGAGGTACTTCCAGCCATCGTCACAGGCGATAGTGACGATGTGGGCTTCCTGGTCGTCGGGAATCGTCAGAGCACACTTCACAGCCCCGGCCATGATGGCGCCCGACGAGATGCCGACGAAGAGGCCGATCTCAGACATGCGGCGGGTCCACTCCAACGACTCCTTGGGGCGCACGACGACCTTGCGGTCGAGGAGTTCGGCGCCGTTGTTGTCCGTGAAAATTGGTGGGATGTAGCCGTCTTCGAGCGAACGAAGACCATCGACCATTTCGCCACTCGGTGGCTCAATGGCCCAGACCTGGACGTCAGGGTTCTGTTCCTTGAGGTACTTGCCAACACCCATCAAGGTACCGGAGGTACCGAGACCGGCCACGAAGTGGGTGATCTCGGGAACGTCCTTAAAGATTTCGGGACCCGTCGTCGTGTAGTGGGCGAGCGGGTTAGCGGGGTTGGCGTACTGGTACAAAAAGACCCAGTCGGGGTTGTCCTTGGCCAGCTGCTGGGCGCGGCGAACCGCACCGTTACTACCTTCGCTACCGGGCGACTCAATGATTTCGGCGCCCCAGACTTCGAGCAGTTGGCGCCGTTCAATCGAAACGTTGGAGGGCAGTACGACCTTGAGGTGGTATCCGCGCATGCGACAGACCATCGCCAGAGCGATACCGGTGTTACCACTCGACGGTTCGATCAGCGTCTGACCCGGCTTGCCGGGAATCAAACGACCCTCAGCTTCGGCCGTCGTAATGAGCGAGTAGGCGACGCGGTCCTTGACCGAACCGGCCGGGTTGCGCCCTTCGAGCTTCGTCCAGATTTTGACGTTGGGCTTAGGCGAGAGGGCACTGGTGTCAATGACCGGCGTATTGCCGATCAGGTCGAGCACGGAGCCGTATCGGGTCACGCGAAACCACCGGCGACGGCGGGTAGCAACGTCACTTCATCACCGTCAGCGACGGGAGCCTCTAGTCCCCCCAGGTAGCGAACGTCGTCGTCGTTGACGTAGACGTTCAAGAACTTATGCAACGTGCCGTCCTCGTTAAAGAGCTGGGGCTTGACGCCGGGGTGGTCCGAAGCCAACTGGGCCAGAATCTCACCGATTGTCGAGCCCGTTGCGCTAATGGTTGCAGCGCCGCCAGTGGCACTTCGCAAGACGGTGGGAATGCGCACGGTAATCGACACGGGAACCTCGTTTTGTCACTCCGGTCAATTCTTGACCGAACTAGTCACATATTA
>CALAYR010000163.1 GCA_937894805.1 uncultured Acidimicrobiaceae bacterium
CTTTGGCCGTCAGCGCGGACACACCGAGGTCTACCGCGGTGCGGAGTATGAAGTGGATTTTGTCCCCAAGCTCAAGCTGGAGGTCTTGATCGACGACGCCCAAGTGGACGAAGTGGTCGAGGCCATCGTGTCGGCCGCCAACACCGGCAAAATCGGTGACGGCAAAGTCTGGGTCGTCCCCGTCGAGCAAGCCGTGCGCGTACGCACCGGCGAGCGAGGCTCGGACGCGATTTAAATTACAGATGCACGTCAAAGGGGCCAGCGCGAGCTGGCCCCTTTGGACTGCAGGGACGGGAATTTTGGTCTAGGGTCTGAGAGTGAGCGTGTCCCAGTTGGTGACGTCGGTGCGGCTTGAACACATGGTCAAGACCTTTGGTGACGTGCGCGCCGTTGATGATGTTTCGCTCGAAATCCACGACGGGGAGTTCCTCAGCCTGTTAGGCCCCTCGGGCTGTGGGAAAACGACCACGCTGCGCATGCTCGGAGGTTTCGAAGAGCCCACCAGCGGCACGATTTACTTCGGTGACGTCAACGTGACCGATCTGCCCCCCTACCGCCGTGACGTCAACACGGTCTTTCAGTCCTACGCCCTCTTTCCCCACCTCAGCGTGGCCGACAACATCGCCTTTGGCCTCCGCCGGAAGGGTATTTCCAAGGCCGCGGCGAGACTTCGCGTGGACGAGATGCTCTCCCTCGTGGACCTCGAGGGCCGGGGCGACCGCAAGCCCAACCAGCTCTCGGGTGGTCAGCAGCAACGAGTCGCCCTCGCTCGAGCCCTGGTGAACCAGCCCAAGCTCTTGTTGCTGGATGAGCCCATGTCGGCCCTGGATGCCAAACTCCGCAAGACCATGCAGCTGGAACTCAAGCGAATCCAGAGCCAAGTCGGCATTACCTTCCTCTACGTCACCCACGACCAGGAAGAGGCCATGACGATGTCCGATCGGATCGTGGTGATGAACCGCGGCCGTATTGAGGGCCTCGGTTCACCCCGCGACGTCTACGAACAGCCCACCACCGAGTTCGTCGCCACGTTCCTCGGGGCCTCCAATCTGCTGGCCGGCACCCTGGAGCCCGGTTCGGGCGACATTGCCATTACTACTCACGCCTACGGCACGTTCCGCAGCCCGGCCGAACGAACCCCCCAGGGTCTGACCGGCGCGGTCAAGGTCGGGGTCCGTCCCGAGAAGATCCAGATCCAACCGCAGGGCGCAACCGTGAATTCTGCCGACAATTCCCTCACCGGCCGAGTCCTGGTCTCCACCTTTACCGGGGTCGGTAATCAGTACGTGGTGGCCGCCCCCCACGGCGAGGAATTTGTGGTCTACGCTCAGAACTCGGGCCAGACCTACGTTCCTCGGAGCGGTGAAGAAGTTCTCTTGACCTGGCCCGTAGAACACACCTTTGTAGTACAAGCAAGCGGAGACCCGTCTCCGGAAGGAGAACCATCATGAGCGAATTTCCACAGAACATCGACCCCGCAATTTTGCGCGGCCTCTTGTCACCCCGTATCAGTCGTCGCCATGTGCTCCAAGCCGGCGCCGTCGCGGGAGCGGCCTCCGTCCTCTTGCCCTCGGTGGCCGACGCGGCGACCGGTGACGCGAGCTGGTGGGCTAGCAGGTCCAAGACCGGTCAGCTGAACTTTGCCAACTGGCCGTACTACATCGATACCTACAACGGTCGCCACCCCAGCCTCGACAACCTCAAGACGACCAAGGGCATCACCACGACCTACAGCGAAGTGATCGAGGACAACCCAACCTTCTACCAGCAGATTCGCCCCAGCCTCCAGGCCGGCGACTCCATCGGGTACGACATCATCGTCATGACCGACAACGCGATTGGTCTGCGCTACCTGCTCAACGGTAACTACTTGGTGCCCCTCGATGACGCGGCCCTGGTCAACTTCAAGAAGAACGCCAGTGCGTCCGCCAAGGCCGTCTACGCCAACAGTGGCAAGCGCCTCATTCCGTGGGTGTCGGGTATGACCTCGTTGGCCTACAACAGCTCCAAGGTCTCGACAAACACCAACTCCCTCAAGATGGCCTTTGACACGTCCTCATCGAACGTCGCCAAGCTCCGCAATCGCGTCGGCATGCTTAGTGACCCCATTGAGCTCGGCAACATGGCCCTCTTGGCCCTCGGCAAGAACCCCGCGACTTCGACGCCATCTGACTGGCAGCTCGCGGCCACCAAACTTCGCCAACAGCGTGACAGTGGTCTGGTGAAGGCCTACTACGGCAACGACATCATCAACGAACTGAAGCAGGGCAACCTCTGGGTCGGCCAGGTCTACTCCGGTGACGTCTTCCAGGCTCGCATCGGTGGCAACAAGAACCTCAAGTTGATGAACCCCACTGAAGGCGTGTTGCTCTGGACCGACAACATGTGCATCCCGAAGGGTGCCGCGCACCCCCGCGACGCCATGATGGCCATCGACTACTTCTACGACACGTCGGTCGCGGCAGTGTTGGCTTACTACATCAACTACATCACGCCGGTGCCGGGCGCCAAGGCCAAGTTGACTGCTCCGACCAAGGGTTGGCAGGCCACGACAATGACCAACCTGAAGAAGGACATCGGGGTCGCGGCCAGTTTGATCACGGCCGCACCAGAAGTCTTCCCCACGTCGGCCTACAAGCTGAAGAACTACTACGCCTTTAAGAACCAGGGCGAGATCGACACGTGGAACGAGAAGTTCGCTGGCATTCCTAACGGTTTGTGAGTCGACGTTCTTCGCAACGACGTGGCATTAGCCGGCTGGCCCCGTATCTGCTGGGGCTGCCGGCCTTTGTCTGGCTAGGTTTCTTCTTTCTCGTCCCGCTGGGACTGATGTTGGTCAAAACATTGCAGGAGTGCAACCCCGCGACTGGCGCCTGCGTCATGACGTGGCACTGGGCCTCGTTGAGCGACGCGTGGGCGAACTCGTCGACGATTATTTTCCGCAGCTTGACCTACGCGTTGATCGCGACCCTGATTGACCTGGTGCTGAGCTTTCCGATTGCCTACTGGATCGCCTTCTACGCCGGACGGAGGAAGAACTTCTTCCTCATCATGCTGCTGGTGCCCTTCTTCGTCTCCTTCGTTATCCGCACGGTGATCTGGAAGTTCCTCCTTTCCTCCGACGGCCTGGTGGTGCACACCCTCCAAGCGCTCCACTTGGTATCGGCCGACTACCAGATTCTCGGCACTACGGGTGCCGTTATCGCCGGACTCGCCTACAACTTCCTGCCCTTCACGGCCCTCCCGCTCTACGTCTCATTAGAACGTCTGAACCCCGCATTGCTGGAAGCCTCCCAGGACCTCTACGCCGGTCGGATCACCACGTTCCGCAAAGTCGTGCTGCCACTCTGTGCCCCGGGAATTTTTGCGGCCTTCCTCTTGACGTTCATTCCGGCCTTTGGTGACTACATCAACCAGCAGGTCCTCGGAGGCTTCGCCAACACCATGGTCGGCACGGTGATTCAGAATCTCTTCCTCGTCAACAACGACTTCTCGGCCGGTTCGGCCCTCTCGGTGATTGTGATGGGTATCTCACTGGTGGGCATCGTGATCTACGGTCGTCTCTTGGGTTCTAAGTCGATTGGTGACTTCGTATGAGCCGTAAGCGCGGCCGTTGGCTCGGCATCTACTCCTACCTGCTGTTGGGCTATCTGCTCGTGCCGATTATCGGCATGGTCTTCTTTAGCTTCAACGACGTTCTGGCCGGCCGGCCCCAGATCTCCTTTCAGTGGAACGGGGCCACGCTGCGTTGGTATCGCGAGCTGACTCAGGTGGTGGGCCTGCCCCAGTCCTTCTGGCTCTCGATTCGCCTCGCCGTGGCCTCGACAATTATTGCCACCATGATCGGCACGTTGCTGGCCCTGGCCCTGGTGCGTTACGAAGGCAAGAAATTCAAGGGCCGTCGCATTGTCGACCAGACGCTCTTCATGAACATCGCCGCCCCCGAGATCGTTATGGGTGCATCCCTGCTTGGCATGTTCGCCAGTTATCACATTGCGCGCGGTTTCACGACACTGCTCTTGAGCCACGCCGTCTTCTCCATTGCCTATGTCACCGTGACGGTGCGGGCCCGACTCCAAGGTTTTGATCGCCACCTCGAAGAGGCCTCCGGCGACCTCGGGGCCAAGCCACTCACGACGTTCCGCTTGGTCACGTTGCCGATGATTATGCCGGGCGTGTTGGCCGGGGCGATGATGGCCTTCGCGCTCTCGCTCGATGACTTTGTTGTTTCGAACTTTGTTTCGGGTACGACCTTGCCGTTCCCGGTCTGGGTCTACGGCGCGACGCGCATGGGCGTGCCGCCACAAGTCTTTGTCTTCGGAACGATTATTTTCTTGCTCGGGGCCGCCGGCGCCATTGGCAGCCTGGTGATGAGTCGCCGAGGAATGAAGCGTTCTTAACCGGCCTGGGCCGCAACGGCCGCTGCTGCTTTGGCGGCTGCTTCGGGGTCACCGAGGTAGCCGGCTTCACGAATTGAAAAGTCGTCGTTGAGCAGGTAACGGTAGGGGATACCGGTCGGAATCTCGAGTTCGGCAATGTCTTCTTCCGAGATGCCTTCGAGAATCATGCGAACGGCGCGCAGGGAGTTGCCGTGCGCCACAACCAACACGGCCCCACCGCTATTGGCTTGCAAGGTGCAGTCAGCCACGATGTTGTTCAAAAAGTAGGGAGTGACGCGCTCGACAACGTCGGCCAGGCACTCCGTATTTGGGAGAAGCTCAACAGGAACGTCACGGTAGCGAGGGTCGTTGTTCGAAAGACGGGGATCACCGTCAGGCATGGGTGGTGGTGGCACGTCGTAACTACGGCGCCACAGCTTGAGCTGGTCCATGCCAAACTCCTCGGCCGTCTGCTTCTTGTCCTTGCCGGTGAGGTCGCCGTAGTGGCGCTCGTTGAGACGCCACGAGCGGTTAACCGGGAGCCAGGAGCGACCGGTGGCGTAGAGGGAGATCTCGGCGGTGCGGATGGCACGGGTCAGCAGGGAAGTGTGGAGCACGCGAAGGTCAACACCGGCTTCCTTGAGCAAGATGCCGGACTGGCGGGCCTCGGCCTCACCCTGAGTGGTCAGGTCAACGTCGTGCCAGCCGGTGAAGAGGTTGGCGACATTCCATTCCGATTGACCGTGGCGAAGAAGTATGAGTTCAGGCATAGTCGTAAGCGTAGTTTTCCTGTCAAGCCCTGGGTAGACAGGGAGGAGTAGTTAGGCAGAAACGTCCTTGACGAAGTCGTTGACCCATTCGATTGCTTCGGCCAAAGGTCGAACGGGGAGTCCGCGAGCAGCGTCGGCGTAGAGCTGGGGCCATGAGGCAAAGGCCGTAATCGTAGGTGGCCATACCCCTTGTCCCCGAAGCGCAAAGAGTCGTTTTCCAATTTCACTGAGTTGCGAGGAGTCAATGGTCGCATCTGCTGTTAGAAGTTGGATATCGATGAGATCGTGGGCCCTATCGTTGGTCCCGTCAGAATGCGGAGTACTGCAGGCATGGAGTTTCTGAACCAACTGGTGCTCAATGGAAATGAGGGCGATGGGCCTCGGTGTCGCGAGACCGACGATTTCAAAGAGTTTGCAGACTTCGTCAGCAATCTCGATAGAAGGCGTAAGGGTGCTGCCTACTTCGTCGCGAACCAATTCCACAACCACATTTTGAAAAGCACTCGATCTGTAGGTGAGTACAACTTTGATTGGCAGCACCCAGTAGTCGAACGGAACATGGGTTGGATTCGCTCGCTTCATTCGCACGGCTCGACCCTGGAAGCCCTGCCACCCAGTGCTTAGATTCTCTTGGAGTTGTTCAAAATAGTCCTCTTCAGAAACGTTCAGACCCCTAGTGATATCAAGGTCCGCCGAAGCGCGCGACTCCCCGGGGCCACGGCGCATGCTGATGCCTCCACCTCCCTTAACTACCCCTCCCGGCAGCATCTGGGCTACGACCACGCTTGCCATAAGTTGCAAGTGACGGCGGATCTGATAGTCACCAACGCCTAGTTGCGTGAGAAGCCGTTGTCGAATCGCATCTGCATGTCGTGGAGGGAGGTAATCACTGTGTGCGCTCATAGTGGTCTTCTCTCAATTCGATTTCCAGACGTCTCGCTTCACGCTCGTCAAGTAGTCCGTCATACACGGCCTTGGGCAGACAGTCGATAAGTCTCTCCTTCATCACGTATGGTGTCGCCTCTCGTATCGCGCGAGCAACAGGGGAGCAGGGGATGAGTTGAAAGATTTGGAGCTCTCCCTTTGGCTCGTTCGAAAATTGCGGGGTGATCCAGGCGGGCAGGACGGTACGAATACGCTTCGACGTTCCGACGCGAATCGATCGAGGGTTCACCAGGGCTAGATCATGGAGCGCGAGAACGGCGTCACCGACAAGGTGCGCGTCACCACCCACCCGTAAGACTGCTTCGTAGGGCTGGTTGAACTTGGTGGGTGGTAACTCGTTGAATCGATAGAGGCCACGGGCGACATGTTGCAGACGGCCCCGAGCAGCAATTTTCGCCAGCTCGATGGCTGGAATCCCCGCAGAAACTGCGTCTTGCGTAGTGAGGTATCCGTGTTGGCTAACGGCAATTTCCCACGCCCGCTCCCGGTAGGTGGCCAAGATGAAATCCCTTCTGTGATTCGCCGGCGCGATTTTCTATGCCTTGATGTCATAACTTTACTGTTTTCAGTAAAGTTATGTCAACTAGCAGATCGGAATCGTTGGTAAACAAGGGGTATCTTCGCACTCTAGGGCCGAAAGTCATATATGTCACGTTTCTTACTAAAAAACTTGACAAGAGGCTTATAAGGTCTGGTATTCTGTACTCCAGCAAGGGAAATCCCCAGAAGTACTGGGTTTCCTCTACATAAGGAGTACATCACATGGCCAAGGCAGTCGGAATCGACCTCGGAACCACCAACTCAGTCGTCAGCGTCCTCGAAGCGGGCGAACCTGTTGTTATCCCCAACGCGGAAGGTGGCCGCACCACCCCTTCTATTGTCGGCTTCTCCAAGACCGGCGAAATCCTCGTCGGTGAAGTGGCCAAGCGTCAGGCCATCACCAACCCCGATCGCACCATCCGTTCAGTGAAGCGCCACATGGGCACCAGCTGGACCATCGACATCGACGGCACCAAGTACACGCCACAGGAGATTTCGGCCCGCGTGCTCATGAAGCTAAAGCGCGACGCCGAGGCCTACCTCGGTGAGCCCGTGACCCAAGCGGTCATCACCGTCCCGGCCTACTTCGACGATGCCCAGCGCACCGCCACCAAGGAAGCCGGCCAGATCGCCGGTCTCGAAGTGTTGCGCATCGTGAATGAGCCCACTGCGGCCGCCCTGGCCTACGGCCTCGACAAGGGCCCGGCCGAGCAGACCGTGCTCGTCTTTGACCTCGGTGGTGGAACGTTCGACGTTTCAGTTTTGGAAATCGCCGACGGCGTCTTCGAAGTGAAGTCGACCGCCGGTGACACCCACCTCGGTGGTGACGACTGGGACGACGCCGTTATGAACTGGTTGGTTAAGACCTTCAAGGACACCGAAGGCGTGGATCTCTCGGCCGACAAGATGGCCGTGCAGCGTTTGAAGGAAGCTTCCGAGAAGGCCAAGATCGAACTCTCCTCACTGCAAGAGACGCAGATCAATCTGCCCTTCATCACCGCTACGGCCGACGGCCCCAAGCACCTCGACCTCAAGTTGACCCGTGCCAAGTTCAACGACTTGACGGCCGACTTAGTGGAGCGTTGCCGCAAGCCCTTCGACCAGGCCATCAAGGATGCCGGCCTGACCCTCGACAAGATTGACCACGTCATCATGGTCGGTGGTTCGACTCGTATTCCCGCCGTCCAGGAGCTCGTCTCTAAGGTCACCGGCAAGGAGCCCAACAAGACCGTTAACCCCGACGAAGTGGTCGCCGTAGGTGCCGCCGTGCAGGCCGGAGTCTTGAAGGGTGACGTCAAGGACATCTTGCTCTTGGACGTAACGCCACTATCGCTTGGTATTGAGACGAAGGGTGGCGTCATGACCAAGCTCATCGAGCGCAACACCACGATCCCCACCAAGAAGAGCCAGACCTTCACCACGGCTGACGACAACCAGCCTTCGGTCGAAGTACACGTTCTTCAGGGTGAGCGCGAAATGGCTTCCTACAACAAGACCCTCGGCAAGTTCCAGCTGGTCGGTATTCCACCGGCCCCCCGTGGCGTGCCCCAGATTGAAGTGACGTTCGACATCGACGCCAACGGCATCGTCCAGGTTTCGGCCCGCGACACCGCCACTGGCACCAGTCAGTCGATCACCATCACTGGTGGTTCGAGCCTCTCGAAGGAAGACATTGACCGCATGGTCCGTGACGCCGAGAGTCACGCCGAAGAGGACCGTCAGCGTCGCGAAGAGGCCGAAGTGCGCAACACGGCCGACGGACTCGTCTACTCGACCGAGAAGTTGCTCAAGGACCAGGGCGAAAGCTTCCAGGGCACCGAGCGCGAAGACGTCGAGCGCGAAGTAGCGGCCTTGAAGGAGGCCCTCAACGGAACGGACATCGAGGCCATCAAGTCGGCCACCGAGAAGTTGATCAACGTCAGCCAGAGCTTCAGTCAGCGTCTCTACGAAGAGGCCGCCAAGAACAATGGCGCCGCGGCCGAAGCCCCAGTCGATGACGACACCATCGTTGACGCCGAGATTGTGGACGAGCAGTGAGCGACGAAGTAACGCCCGAAGAGTTCGAAGTGCCGTCCACGGTCGAAGAGATCTTGGACGAGCGCTCCGAAAGCGAACAACAGCGCGACGAGTACAAGGACGCCCTGCAGCGACTGCAGGCCGACTTTGAGAACTACAAGAAGCGCGTGGCCCGCACCTCGGAAGAGGTCGTGACCCGGGCCGTCGCCGACGTGGTGGCCAAGTTGCTCCCCGTTCTCGACGCCCTCGACCTGGCCCAGGCGCACTTCACCAACGCCGACACCAGTGA
This sequence comes from uncultured Acidimicrobiaceae bacterium, assembly GCA_937894805.1. Classification (GTDB taxonomy): domain Bacteria; phylum Actinomycetota; class Acidimicrobiia; order Acidimicrobiales; family RAAP-2; genus RAAP-2. The sequence continues at coordinate 8,940 of CALAYR010000163.1, forward strand.
GCTGGACTCGGCCGAAGCGAAGGCCCTGATTCAGGCCCGCGGACTCCTGCTCGACACCCTGAAAAAAGAGGGTTTAGATCGCGTGGACGACGCCGGGGTCAGCTTTGACCCCCAGGTGCACGACGCCGTCATGCACATCGAGGGTGATGGATCGGGTGAGCAGATTGTCGATGACGTCCTGCGCGCTGGTTATCAGTGGAAGGGGACCGTGGTCCGCCCGGCCATGGTTCGTGTGAAGGGGTAATGGCCGAACGCGAGTGGTTTGATACGGACTACTACAAAGTCCTCGGCGTCACCAACGCCGCCACCGACAAAGAAATAACCCGTGCCTACCGCAAGTTAGCCAAGTCCCACCACCCCGACACCAACCCCGGGAGTGAAGAGAAGTTCAAGACCATCTCGGTCGCCTACGACGTGCTCGGTGACGCCACCAAGCGCAAGGAGTATGACGAGGTTCGTCGCTTGGGTCCGGCCGCGGCCGGCTTCGGTGGCGCCCCCGGAGGCCAGGCCCAACCGGACTTTGGTGACCTCGGCGATATTTTCGGCGGACTCTTCGGCAACGGCGGCGGACGCCGCCGCCCCCCCGCTCAACGCGGTGAAGACATCGAAACGGTGTTGCACCTCAACTTTCGTGACTCCGTGTACGGCGTCACCACTGCGGTCAATCTCCCCGGTCAATCGAACTGTCGCACCTGTGGCGGCAACGGGGCCGCTCCGGGCACGGGCTTTACGACCTGTGTGACGTGTGCCGGACGAGGCGTCTTGGCCGACGATCAAGGGCCCTTCAGTCTTTCGAAGATGTGCCCCGCCTGTCACGGACGGGGTGGACGGGTCGAGCGACCCTGTGCCGGCTGTGGTGGATCAGGTCGTGAAGCCTCATCGCGCAAAGTCCAAGTTCGCATCCCCGCCGGCGTCGAAGACGGCCAACGTATTCGCGTCAAGGGCAAGGGTGGGGCCGGGGCCAACGGTGGATCGACCGGTGACCTCTTCGTCGACGTGCACGTCACTCCCGACGCGCGCTTTGCTCGACGTGGTCGCCACGTCACCACCACGACCCACGTCTCTATTACCGACGCCATGCTCGGC
>CALAYR010000164.1 GCA_937894805.1 uncultured Acidimicrobiaceae bacterium
CCCACGTGGATGCCATTCGACCCCTGACCGCGACCGACGGGTACTCGATTCAATTGGTCCACACCGGTGCGGCCGATGAACTCGAGATCGACACCACCTTCGAGCCGTAGTTTCAGCGCGCTCGTGCGTTAGGGTCGAGGCGAACCTAAGGAGTCACGATGCCTTCTCGCCCCACCACCTTTACCTACGCCGGACAAACGGTAAACCGCATGGGCTACGGCGCCATGCGCATCACCGGTGACGGCGTCTGGGGTTACCCCAAGGACCGAGACGGCGCGATTGCCGTCCTGCGTCGGGCCGTAGAGCTCGGCGTTGACTTCATCGACACGGCCGACTCGTACGGTCCGTACGTTTCGGAAGAACTGATCAAAGAGGCCCTCCACCCCTACGGCAACGTGAAGATTGCCACCAAGGCCGGACTCCTTCGTACCGGTCCTGGTGTCTGGGTGCCCTGTGGCCGTCCGGACTACTTGCGTCAACAGTGCGAGATGTCGCTACGCCGCCTCGGGCAAGAGTCTCTCGACCTCTTCCAGTTACACCGCATTGATCCCCAGCACGACGCCAACGAACAGTTCGCCGTGTTGCGGGCGTTGCTCGATGAGGGCAAGGCGCAAGCGATTGGTCTTTCGGAAGTAACCGTCGAGCAGATCAAGGCCGCTCAGAAGATTGTTCCCGTTGCCACAGTGCAGAACCTCTACAACTTGACGAACCGCAAGAGCGAAGCCGTGTTGAACTATTGCGAAGAGCAGGGGATTGGTTTCATTCCATGGTTCCCCGTGGCCTCGGGCGAACTGGCCCGACCGGGTGGTGCGATTGACGCGCTGGCCGCTCAAGCAAGCGTCACTGTGGCCCAGTTGTCGTTGGCGTGGCTTTTGCAGCGCTCTGATGTCGTTATGCCAATTCCAGGAACAACGAGCATCGCCCACCTCGAAGAGAATTGTTCGGCAGTATCAGTGGCGTTGAGTTCGGAAATCTTCACGGCGGCGAGCGAACTCGCCAGCTAGGCCCTAGGGCTTAGGGCAAAGCTCGTCGCGCAGTTGGCGCTTCAAGATTTTTCCTGCCGGATTACGTGGCAACGGCTGGTCGTAGAAGAAGATGTGCGTCGGCACGGAGAACTTCGCCAGGCGCGCAGCAACGTGCTTCATCAACTCTTCGGCCTCGACGACATGTCCGGGACGAACCACGATCACGGCACCGACCTCTTCGCCCAGTACGGGGTGGGGAACACCAATCACGGCCGCGTCAGCGACCGCGGGGTGCTCGAACAGAGCGCCTTCAACTTCCACCGAGTACACATTCTCACCACCACGGATAATCATGTCCTTGGCGCGGTCGACGATGAAGATGAATCCTTCTTCGTCAATGCGGGCGACGTCACCGGAGCGCAGCCAGCCCTTGGTAAAGGTCTTGGCCGATTCTTCAGGCTTGTTCCAGTAGCAACGAACCACGTTTGGTCCCTTGATCCACAGTTCACCCGTGACTTCTGGTCCCTTGGGTAGGTCGGCACCGGGTTCGTCGCCCACGTAGTCCTCGGGCACAATCGCTACGTCACAGACGGGAATGGCCGGGCCACACGAGTCGGGCTTGGCCACGTAGTCGGGACCGGAGTTCAGAGCCACGGCCGCCGAGGTTTCGGTGAGGCCATAGCCGTTGCCGGGCTGACCGCCAGGGAAGGTGGCGCGAATACGACGGACCAACTCGGGTGGAGCGGGGGCACCACCATAAGAAACGGACTTAACGGTTGAGGTGTCGAACTGATCAAAGTCTGGGTGGTCCAAGATCTGCATCGCGATGGTGGGAACACCACCGAAGGTGGTGATCTTCTCCGACTGAATCAGACCCAGGGCCTGACCGGCGTCGAAGTGGTGCGACATGACCAACTTGCCGCCCGAGGCGGTGTTGGCAATCATTACGGCCAAGCAGCCGGTGGCGTGAAAGAGCGGGATGTTGAGGAGGTAGGCGTTTTGGATGCTCTCGCCCTTGTCGTCAACGTTGCCGCCGCCAAAGCGCAGGGTGCTGCGCTGCCCGGAGAAGATGAGGTTCATCAGGTTGGTGATGGCGTTGCGGTGCGTACCAACGGCACCCTTAGGGCGACCAGTGGTGCCTGAGGTGTAGAAGATCGTCGCGTCGTCATCGGTGTTGATTTCGATGGCGGGGGCTTCTACGTCATCGGCCACTTCGCCCATGACCTCATTGAAGTCACGAATCGCGATACGGGCGTGCGGAGCACCAAGTTCGGGCTTTTGGCCGCGGTGCTCGGTGATGACCAAGATCTGTTCGAGGTCGGGCATCTGGTCGAGGTTGGGGCGCATCCGTTCGAGGCGGGCCTCATCGACAATGGCCACCTTGCTGCCGGAGTCGCTGAGGCCGTAGGCCAGCTCTTCGCCGGTCCACCAGGCGTTGATCGGCACGGTGATGGCACCACTAAGGACCGAACCCCAAAAGGCCACGACCCACTCGGGCAAGTTGCGCGCCGCGATAGCGACACGGTCACCCTTGACGACGCCGAAGTCGACGAGACGGTGGGCCATCGTGGCGGCCATGCGGTAGTGCTGGCTGAAGGTGTAGCGCTCGTCTTCGTAGACGAGGAAGTCGGCGTCGGGGTAGCGCAGCGAAAGGTCGAGCACAGTCTTGAGGCTCGAGGGGGCGTGCTTCCAGACTCGGTAGTCCACACCACGGATAGCCACGGTCTCCATTTCGAACATCTGACCCGGGGCCGTGAGTTGGGCGTCGGCTTCGACGATGCTGATGATGTTGTCGGTCATTGGTGCTCCTCGGTCTTTGCGAGATTACTTCAGGTCGTTAGGGATAAAGAGGTGGTCGCGGTAGTAGGCCAGTTCGGCGATAGAGGCGCGAATGTCATCCAGGGCCCGGTGAATCGATTCCTTCTCGGGTCGCTTCGTCACGAGATCGGGATACCAGCGCTGGCCGAGTTCCTTGATGGTCGAGACGTCGACGTTGCGGTAGTGGAAGTACTTCTCGAGCGTGGGCATGTACGCCTGGAGGAAGCGGCGATCAGTGCCGATGGAGTTTCCGGCGAGCGGAATGACGCCGGCTTGGGGTGCGACGGACTTTAGAAAGTCGAGCGTGGCCCGTTCGGCGTCGGCCACGGTGATGGAGCTGGCGGTGATCTGACTCAACAGACCGGACTTGGTGTGCATGGTGGTGACGAAATCGCCCATGTGAGCCAGCTCCTCGGGAGTGGCGTGAATGACCAGATCGGGACCCTCGGCGAGGACGTTCAAATCGTCGTCGGTCACGATGGTGGCTATCTCCACAATCACATGGCGGTCAGGCTCGAGGCCCGTCATCTCTAAGTCCATCCATACCAGCACGAATTGAGACTACTAATTTCCCCCTAGACCTAAGAAATTCAGCCTTGTAGCCTTGAGGTATGAATCTCCAGGTCACCAGGTTGTCGCCCTCGGCACAGCTCCCGGTCTACGCCCACCCGGGCGACGCCGGCTGTGACCTCGTGGCCGCCGAGGCGGTGACCATTCCCGCTCGGGGTGGCCGCGCTTTAGTAGGCACCGGTTTCGCCATGGCCGTCCCCGAGGGTTTTGGGGCCTTCGTCCTCCCACGCTCTGGTTTGGCCACGAAGCACGGCGTTACCTGCGCCAACGCCCCCGGTCTCATTGATGCGGGCTACCGCGGCGAAGTACGCGTCTCGCTGGTGAACCACGATCCAATTGCCGACTACGTCGTCCAGGTCGGTGACCGTATTGCCCAGCTCGTCGTCCTGGCCGTTCCCACCCTCGCGTTCCAAGAGGTTGATGAACTGCCGACCGCCACTCGAGGCGCCGATGGATTTGGCAGCACCGGCACATGAGCTACCAACCACTCGACCCGCTCGACTCGGCCTTTGTCACGTTGGAAGTGCCGGGCGCCCCTTTGCATATTGGTGTCATCATCGAGATGGAAGTACCCGACGACGGTCTGGACTCCAAGCAGCGCTTTGACCAGATGAAGGCCAACATCGCGGCTCGCATGCACGAGATTCCCGTGCTGACCAAGCGGGTCATCCGTACACCGTTTGATTTGGCCTGGCCCGTCGTGGCCGAGGACCCCGATTTTGATATCGACGCTCACGTGATTCGTCGGGCCGTCACCAGCCCGGGGGGCGACGACCAGCTCGACGCACTCGCCGCCCGCGTGATGTCTCGCGAGCTGGCGCCAGACCGACCACTGTGGGAGTTGAACTACATCGAAGGGCTCGCGAACGGTCGCGCAGCCGTGATTGTTAAGGTCCACCACGCCCTGGCCGACGGCGTCTCCGGGGCCGCGACTTTTGCCGGTCTCTTTGACCTGAGTCCCGAAGTACGGGTTCCGACGCCACCACCACCACGAACCACGCCGATCGAACCATTACCTTCTCCATTGGAACTCTTGAGTCACACCACCGGTGAGCTCATCAAGCGTCCCGTGGCACTCATGGAAGTCGTAGCGGCCGCACTCGAGCGAGTGGCCGACATGGTGGAGCAGGCCGCCGCCTCGATTGGCGAAGCGAAAGTCGAAGATCACCAGCCTTCAATCCTGCAAGCCAAGACGACGTCGATTAATGGAACGCCGGGCTACGCCAAGAAGTTCAAACGACTACGCGTCAGCTTGCCCGAGGTCAAGGTGGCCGCCAAGAGTCGCGGTGCCTCGGTAACGGACTTTGTCATGGCCTCGGTCTCGGGCGGACTACGCCGACTCTTTGAGGAACGGGGCGAAGAGCTGTCCGCCGACCTCGTGGCCTTTGTGCCCATCAGCGTTCGCAATCCCGGCGCCGAAGGGGAGATGGGTAATCAGATTTCGGCCATGTTGTCCGAGTTGCACACCAATGTTGCCGACCCCGAGGAACGACTGCGGTTGATTGCCGCGTCCTCGAAGGAGGCCGCCAAGGTGCAGCGCGACAAGAGTGCTCGACTGCTCATGAACTTGGCCAACGCGGCCGGCCCCACGGTGGCCTCGGTAGCGGGACGCACGCTCGCGGCCCTACAACTCTTTGAACATCTTCCCCCGATTGCCAACTTGACGGTGTCGTCGGTACCTGGTCCGCCGTTTCCGTTATGGCTCAGTGGGCACCGCATCGCGACGGTGGCACCACTGGGGCCGCTGATGGCCGGTCTGGCCCTCAATGTCACGGTCATCTCCTACTGCGATCAACTCGAATACGGGATGCTGGCCTGCACTCGCCGGGTGCCCGAACTGGCGCTCCTTCGTGACTACATCGAAGAAGAGGCCAACTATTACTTGAAGACACCGCCGCCGGTAGTAGAGAACTAGTAGCAAGGTTTTCGGCTAAAGTGGAAGTCCTGCGGTAGTAGCTCAGTTGGTAGAGCGCAACCTTGCCAAGGTTGAGGTCGCCGGTTCGAGACCGGTCTACCGCTCCAAATGCCCCCTCGAAAGAGGGGGCATTTTCTTTACCTACCGACGTTCAACGGTCGGTGCGGTCCAGTCAATGAGGATGGAACCAGCCCCCGTGACGACTTCCGCGGGTGTGGCGAAGGGGTCGACAATGGACCTCGTCCCTTCGTGCCGTTCGGCGTCGTCAAAGAGTTGGGCCGCCTCCGCCCAGGTGTCGGCGTTGTAGAGACTTAAGTCATCGGAGAGGGCAATAAAGCCCGACGCGGCCAGGGCTGCGTCGCGAATGACCACTTGTTCATTGCGCGTGAGCTCGGTATCGGTTGGTCGCAGCAGGACACAGTCTGGGTCCACGGTGAACCAGCGTCGATGGAGCGGTGCTCGCAAGACGGAGGGTTCGATGGCATTACGACCGGCCACGGTGTTTTCCTCGAACCCGGGGAAGAAGACGCGTGGCTCATAGAAGGGGGCCACGTCTTCGGAGACGCGCATGGCGTCAACCAGTCCGACGGCGCTGAGGAGCGGGCTGCCACAGCCCACGAGGTAGGCGTCTTCGCCAATGCCGGCGCGTACCGCCTCGAGTCCCGCGCGAAGTGCTTGTGCTCGGGAGTTCGAGTCACTGTGAACTCGCGTGCCAACGGCCGCCGCGGCGTGGAGGAAATCGATCTTGAAGTAGTCGAAGCCCTGTCGGCGAAGCTCGCCGTACATTGCGGTGAGATGTTCCAGCACTGCTGGATTAGTCGTGTCGAGAGCAAAGATTTTTCCACCCCAGCCGCCGTGCACGAGGGCCGTCGCTGGCCGGCCATCTGGATTGCGAACCAACCACTCGGGGTGCGTGGTGGCAATCGTGCCCCCGTCGATGGCCAGGAAGGGGGCCGTCCAGATGCCGGCGATGCAGCCAGCCGCACGGATGTCGGCGGCAATGGTCGCCATCGGTTCGGCCCACGCATCGTTCGGGCGATCCCACACCCCAATCTCGGCCTGCCAGCCATCATCGATCTGAACCACCTCAATGTTGTGGGCGGCAGCCAGTGCGAGGTTCTCGCGGATGATGCCAGGTGAAATCGCGCCAAAGTACTGGTACCAGGAACACCAGACGCGGGCACTGCGCCGTGGCGTACGTGCTCTCGAGGTCGCGCCGGAGAGCTCGGCGTATCGGTCGTAGGCCCGGCCGGGTCGGTCCACAATAATTACGAGGGGATCGACAGTTAATTCATCTCCTGGACGGATGACGAGGTCATCCAGGAGCCAAAGTGCTGCCAGTGAACCATCGGGTCGGACGAGCACGGTACCGAAGGTTGTGCGAGCCGAGAGAAAGCCGATGACGCCCCCATCGAAAATGAGATAACCATCCCCGTGCAGTGAGCGGCCCGCACTGTCGCGTGAGGCCAACATTTGACTTCGAAACCAGCGAGGAGCCTCGGCGCGCTCGGGTCGTACGTCCCGAGGCGTTGTCCGGCGAACCGCGGACCACGATTGGAATCCCTGCTCAATGATCTGCGTCGCGGTGAAGGGCAGGTCCACCACGATGGTGCCGCCGGTGACCGTTTGGCGGTCGCCGATCTGAACGTCGACCAGCGTGCCTTGCTCAATTTCGGTAACGAGGATGGTTACTGCGGCGTCCGTCCGATGGCCCTCATTATCAATGTGCTGCCCTTGGAGATTCATACGAGCCATATTTGCACGAACGTTCTCGGCGGGGCGGTTGCGTAGGCTCTGGGTGTTAGAGGAGGAATATGCCGATTCATCCCATGCTGGAACCAGTCCTCGCTTACATGCGAGACAACCCCGGCCCCAATCCAATCGACTTGCCTCTAAGCGAAGTGCGTGCCAATCACTTGGCTACGTCTCTCGCGACCGACAGCACGCCCCCCGAGATGGAGGGCGTTACCGACATCATTATTCCCACGCGCGAAGGAATGGTCGAAGCTCGGGTCTACGTGCCGAGGGGAGTGCGCGGTAACGCCATCGGTATTTACTTCCACGGTGGCGGGTTCGTGCTCGGCACCCTGGACTCGTACGACACGTTGGCTCGACGACTTGCCGATGCGTCGGGAATTTCTGTGATCTCGGTGGCTTATCGACTAGCTCCCGAACACCCCTTCCCTGCGGCCATTCACGACGGCGAAGATGCCGTTCGCTGGGTTGCCGAGCACCGCGAACAGTTTGGTGCCCCTGATGCCGGACTGCTTGTGCTGGGAGACTCGGCCGGAGGCTGCATCGCCGCGGTGGTGGCCAATGTCGTCACCCCTGAAATTCCGTTGATTGGCCAAGTGCTGCTCTATCCAACGTTGGGTCCCGAAGTCCTCACGGAGAGCAGTCACAACTACGGCACGGGATACTTCCTCGAGATGGATCACCTACGACACAACTACGCGATGTACCTCCAGGGTTGGACAGACCACACCGACCCCAGGGTCACGCCGCTACTTGCTGAAGATCTGTCGGCGAGCCCCACGGCCATAGTCGTCGTCGCTGAGTGTGATCCTCTTCGCGATGAGGGCGTCAACTACGCGGGCCTGCTTGAGCACTTCAGCGTCAACGTTGACTTGCTCGAAGCCAAGGGCATGCCCCACTCCTTCTTTAAGTTGGGCGGCCTCGTGCCCGATGCCCTCGAGGAGATGGCCGATCTCGGCGTCCATATTCGCAAACTTATTGAGAGGTCAAAGTGAAGAATGTTCTTTTCATAACGTTGGACCAGTTTCGCGGTGACGCACTGTCATCGATGGGCCACCCCTTTATCAAGACGCCGGTGCTTGACGCCCTGGCTCAACGGGGTTTCCAGCTCCGACGGCACTACTCGCAGTCCGCTCCCTGTTCCCCGGGACGGGCCGCGCTCTACACCGGCACGTATCAGATGAACAATCGCGTGGTCGCTAACGGCACGCCGCACCCGTCGAACTTTGACAACGTAGCCTACGCCGCCCGACGCGCCGGTTACGACCCCTTTCTCTTCGGCTACACCGACCAGGGTCTCAATCCCCGAGCGGCCGTCGACGAAGATGACGTCCGCCTTTCGTACTACGACGGCATCCTGCCGGGGTTTTCTGTGGGCTGTTACCTGCCCGAAGACCAGGGCGCCTGGTGCCGTTGGCTCCAGCAACTCGGCTACGACGTACCCGTGGGCTACGCGGCCCTGCGCGGCGAATCGGATCGTCCGGCCGACGTTTCGTTGTCGGCATTTTTGACCAATCAATTCCTTGACTGGTTGCCAAAGCAGGAGAGTGGTTGGTTCGCTCACTTGAGTTACCTGCGTCCCCACCCGCCCTACGCGGCGGCCGGGGAGTTCTCCAAGCGCTTCCACCCCGACGACGTCGACCTGCCGATTTCGGCCGTCGAAGAGTCGATGCGACACCCACTGCACGCACTCGCTATGGCTAACGAGGCCTCGGCCTCGCCGTCGGACGAAGGAGATCTCCGCCACCTTCGGGCTCAGTACTTCGGCATGGTCGAAGAGGTCGACTCCCAGCTCGGGCGCGTTATCGACGCCATCACGGCACGGGGGGAGTTGGATCAAACGCTGATTGTGGTGACGGCCGATCACGGCGAGCAGCTCGGTGATCACGGACTTCTCGAAAAGCTGGCCTTCTATCCCCAGAGTTACAACATCCTGGGCATCTGGTGCGACCCCACGTTGGGGTCGGGCGTCATCGATCAGTTCACGGAAAACGTCGACCTGCTCCCAACGCTCTGCGAAGCCATGGACATTGCGATTCCTCGCCAATGCGACGGTCGTTCGCTCGTGCCGCTCTTCAATGGCACGGCCAAAGAGTGGCGTAGCGCCGCGCACTACGAATGGGACTGGCGCTACTTCTTTATCGGTAGCCGTACGCCGCAGTGGAGTGAGAACCGCCTGCTCTCCCGACAGAACCTCGCCGTCTCGGTGGGGGAGGACCTGGCCTACGTCCAGTTTGGCGATGGCTCCTATAAGGCCTTTGACCTCGTCGCTGATCCCACGTGGCGTACCGAGTGTCTCGACGCCGATCGAGTGCTTAAGGGAGCCCAAGAACTCCTGGTGTGGCGACAAGAGCACCTTCGTCGCGACGAGACCGACATGTTGCTCGTTCCTTCACGGGCGGGACACTGGCCCGAGATTGGCTTAGCGCGGGCCTAACCCGTAGAGCAGATCATCGAGCAACTTGCGGTAGGCCTCTTCAGGTCGAGGAGCAAAGTTAATCGTGAACAGTTCGAGCGACACGTAGCCGTGTACGTTCGACCAGATCTGCTGGGCGATTTCGAGTGGTTCACCGGCGCGGATAATTCCCTGTTCTTGCATCATGGTGATGTGGCCAACGAGGACTTGAATACTGCGACCCATGGAGATGGCCGTTTCGGTGGAGGGTTCGTATCCAGTGACACTCTGCATGAACATCAGCTGATACAGGCGGGGATTGGCGTGCGCGAATGCGCGGTAGGCCAGCCCGGCGTCAGTGAGTCGGTCCTTGATGCCGTGACCCTTCACGGGTTGATCGAGGGCGATGGCAAACCGGTCGTGCCCTTGTCGCACCAGGGCGTCGACCACGTCGAGCTTGCCACCGAAGTGGTTGTAGAGGCCCATGGGGGCGACCCCGGCCTTGCGGGCAATCTCGCGCACCGTTAGGGCTTCGACGCCGTGGTCTTCCAGGAGGGCGAGGGCGGCCGTAATAACTAAATCTTCGATCTGAGCCGAGGAGGTTCGTTGTCGCAGTGCCATGTACGTAAGTGTAGAACACCGTGCTACTATTTATGGCACGTTGTTCTAAAAGGAGTCTCATGTCCGAAAAGAAGCCCCACAAGTGGCTCGTACTCGCCGTTCTCTGTCTCTCGGTCTTTTTGGTCGTGGTCGATAACACGATTGTTAACGTCGCTCTCCCGTCGTTGTCGGCGCAGCTCCACGCCTCCAACTCCGCATTGCAGTGGATTGTTGACGCCTACTCACTCCCGTTCGCCGGACTCTTGCTGGCCGGTGGTGGTCTCTCTGACCGCCTGGGTCGCAAGAAGGTCATGCAGGTGGGGCTCGTATTCTTCGCCATCTTTAGTGCCATGGCGGCCTGGTCAAATAGCAGCGCCCAGTTGATCACGATGCGATCACTGATGGGTCTGGCTGCAGCCTTCATCTTTCCGGCCACACTCTCCATTCTCACTATCACCTTCACCGACGCTCGTGACCGGGCTAAGGCCTACGGCATCTGGGGCGCAACATCAGGTCTCGCCGTGGCCTTCGGCCCACTGACCGGAGGCGCTCTGATTGAGCACTTTTGGTGGGGTTCGGTCTTCTTGGTGAACTTGCCACTCGTGGCCCTCACCATCGTGGCCGGTCAGCTCGTTATCCCTGAATCCAAGAGCGAGTTCAAGCGTCGCTTTGACTTCACCGGCCTCTTCTTTGGTAGCGCCGGAATCACACTCTTGGTGCTCGCCATCATTGAGGGTCCGACGTGGGGCTGGCGCAGTGCGACCACCCTTTCCCTTTTTGCCACTGCGGTGATCCTCTTCACGGGGTTTGTTCTGTGGGAGCGCCGTCGCCCCGAGCCATTGCTCGATGTACGCGTCTTTAGTAAGCCGGCCTTCTCGGCCGGTGCCGTCTCAATTGCTACGTCCTTCTTTTGTCTCTTTGGATTCATCTTCTTGGTGACCCAGTACTTCCAGCTCGTGCGGGGCTACTCGGCCTTCTCGGCCGGTGCCCACACCTTGCCCTTTGCGATTACCTCCATGATCATGACGCCCTTGGGCGCACTGTTGGCTCTCAAGATTGGAACGCGTACCGTCGTGGGATCAGGGCTCGTGATCATGTCACTCGGACTCGCCTGGATGGCCGTACAGGGCGCGGAGTCGGCCTTCTTCGGTCCCGTTATGGGCAGCATGATTGTGCTTGCCACTGGCTTCTCGCTCATCACCGCTCCTTCGACGGCCGCCGTGATGGGCTCATTGAGTCCTGAGCAGATTGGTGCCGGTTCGGCCGTGAACAACGTGACTCGTGAGCTCGGAGGAACTCTGGGTGTGGCCGTTGTCGGTTCGACATTCAGTTCCGTGTTCGGCCCACAAATCATTCAGACCTTTAGCCAGTACGTGCCGCGTGAGATTGCCGTGAAGGCGAGTGAGTCAATGCAGGGTGCGTTGGGAACTGCTCAGGCGTTGCCGGCACAGATTTCCGCCACCCTCCATCCGCAAATTGTGGAGAGCTTCATGAGCGGATTTCATAGGGGTTGTTTCGTGGCGGCCGGCGTGGCGCTGGCATTGAGCATCTTGGCCTTCACGCTCCTGCCGAGCAAGGCCGACCAGCCACCCGTCGCAATGGTCGCCCATTAGGTTGCAATTTCCTACGAGAGGGTGCAAAATGTCTCAATCTCGTTGTCGAGACTTACCTAAGGAGATCGTCATGATCACGAAGTTCCCCAGCGCCTTGCGCGTTTCCGCGGTTGGCGCGCTTGTGGCGTCACTCGCTCTCACGGGTGCCACCACGGCCTTGGCCGCAAGCCCCAAGGCGAAGAAGGACTCCGCTTCGGCAGCCCTCGTGCCCGCGAAGTACAAGTCGGGCCTCAAGGTCGCCACGGATGCTAGCTATCCACCAGACGAATTCGTTAACGCGGCTGGAAAGATTGTCGGCTTTGACGTTGAACTTATTAACGCTATCGGTGTGACGCTGGGTGTCAAGGTCACCACGCAGAACGTGACCTTCGACAACATCATCCCTGGTATCAAGTCGGGCAAGTACGCCGTCGGCAACTCCTCCTTTACCGACACCAAGGACCGTCAAAAGAGCGTCAACTTCGTCGACTACTTCAAGGCGGGCCAGGCCTTCTACACCAAGTCATCTACGACGTCAGCACCCAAGACACTGGCTGATCTCTGTGGTTCTTCCGTGGCCGTAGAGTCCGGCACCACTCAAGAGACCACCGCCAAGGAACAAAATGCGAAGTGCACCGGCGGGAAGACCATTCGTATCTCCTCATTCTCTACGCAGACTGAAGCCGACTTGGCCGTGAAGTCAGGGCGCGCCGTCGTTGGTTTTGCCGACTCGCAGGTGGCTGGTTACATCGTGGCCCAGTCCAAGGGTGCCCTCAAGCTTTCCGGTCGACCCTTTGGTGTGGCCCCATACGGAATTGCCACCGCTCGTACGACCGACGGCAAGCAGTTGGCTCTCGCCATTCAGTCCGCCATCCGCGTCTTGATTGACAACGGTGTCTACAACAAGATCCTCGCAAAGTATGGCGAGACTTCGGGCGCGATGAAGAAGTCCGAGATTGTTCTCAACGGCGGTAAATAACACCTCTACGAAGTCGTAGTAAAACTTTCCTATGACATCGAGCGGGGACGAGCCATTACGGGTCGTCCCCGTTCGTCATGTCGGGCGCTGGTTCGCCGGTGCGGGGGTCATCGTGATTATCGCGATGATGATTCACACCTTCCTGTCCAAGATTCCAACCGGACAGAGGCTGTGTCACGTGGTCGCCTCGAGCGCGGACCACAAAGTGTTTCGCTGTGTTGACGAATTGCAGTGGCGTTTCTCTTGGGACGTCGTTGGCAAGTACGTAACGAGCGCCAACATCCTCAAGGGTCTCTTGATGACCTTGGCGCTCACGGGATTGACCATGGTCATCGGCGTTGTCCTCGGAGCCACCGTGGCGATAATGCGGCTTTCGCCGAGCCGGATTTTGGCCGCACCGGCCTGGCTCTTCACCTGGTTTTTTCGGGGTACACCGGTCTACGTACAGCTCTTGTTCTGGTTCAACATCGCGGCCATCTTTCCCACGATTGATTTTGGTATTCCCTTCGGCCCGTCACTGTGGCATATTGAGGCCGTCAATCTCTTTACACCCTTCACGGCGGCCCTGGTCGGCCTCGGGCTGAACGAGGGTGCCTATATGAGCGAGATCATTCGCGGAGGCATTCTGGCCGTTGACGAAGGGCAGGTTGAAGCGGCGAACTCGGTGGGCCTTAGTCGCCTGCAGACGCTCCGCCTCGTCGTCTTGCCCCAGGCGATGCGGGTCATCATTCCCCCCACGGGTAACGAAGTTATCTCCATGCTTAAGACGTCATCGCTGGCGAGCGCGCTCGCGGTCGTAGAGCTCTTGAAGGCGGCCCAGAATGTGTACGCCAGCACCTACGAAGTCATTCCGCTGCTTATTGTCGCCTCAATCTGGTACTTGATTGTCACCACCATCCTCTCGATCGGACAGTTCTACATTGAACGTCACTTCTCTAAGGGTTCGTTGCGGAATTTGCCAATGACGCCATGGGAACGGATTGTTCGAGACGCCCGGGGCGTTATCGGAAAGATGCGTACGCCCCGAGGGCTACGAGGAGTTCGAGTATGACAACGCCAATGATTGAGGCTTCGGGCGTCACCAAGTCCTTCGGCGCCGTTCAGGTCTTAAAGGGCGTTGACCTCGTCGTGAACAAGGGCGATGTGGCCTGCTTGATTGGACCGAGTGGTTCGGGCAAGAGTACGTTCCTGCGTTGCATCAACCATCTAGAAAAGCATGATGCCGGCAATCTGCTGGTCGATGGCGAATTTGTCGGCTACGAACGGCGCGGCAACACGCTTCGCGAATTGAGCGACAAGCAGATCTGCGCTGAACGGTCACAAATCGGGATGGTCTTCCAACGCTTCAATCTCTTTGGTCACCTCACGGCCCTTGAGAACGTCACGCTGGGCCCCATTCATGTGCGAGTCGAGAGTCCGGCCGCCGCTCGTGATCGCGCGATGACGTTGCTCGCCTCGGTGGGGCTCACCGAGAAAGCCAGTAACTACCCTTCGCAATTGTCAGGTGGTCAGCAGCAGCGCGTGGCAATTGCCCGTGCCTTAGCGATGGAGCCTAAGTTGATGCTCTTTGACGAACCGACTTCGGCCCTCGACCCAGAACTCGTTGGTGAAGTGCTTGAAGCGATGAAGCAGCTCGCTAACGACGGCATGACCATGGTGGTGGTGACCCACGAAATGGGGTTTGCCCGGGAAGTGGCCAATCAACTGTTCTTTATGGATGACGGCATCGTCCAAGAGTCGGGCGACCCCCGGGAAGTGCTGGCTAATCCTCGAACTGAGAGACTGGCGAGCTTTTTGTCCAAGGTGCTCTAGTGCGCTGGGATATTGCCGAATCCAATAGTGGAACGGGTCTGCCCCTTGAAGGACTGCGAGTCCTTGATCTCTCCCGTGTGCTTGCCGGTCCACTCTGCGCGATGGTCGTTGGCGATCTCGGCGCTGACGTCATCAAGGTCGAGTCCCCAGCTGGGGATCCGGTTCGCGAACTTGCCCCACCACGGCTCAACGGACTGGCGACCTACTACCTCAGCGTCAACCGTCACCGTCGCAATGTGACGCTCGATCTTTCTGACCCTCACGATGTGGCGAAGTTGGAGGCACTGGTGGCCCAAGCCGACGCGGTGATTGAGAACTACTTGCCATACCAGCGTGACCGATTTGGCCTCGAGCGCATTCGACTCGCACACCCTGACGTGATCTGGGTCTCTGTGACGCCCGCCTCCGGCTCAGGTCCACTCGCCAATGAGCCCACGTTTGATCTGTTGGCGCAGGCCCGGTCGGGATTGATGTCGGTGACTGGAGAGTCCGGTGGCGACCCCACCAAGGTCGGTGCGCCACTCGCCGATGTCGTAACGGGTCTCTACGCCGCCGTGGGTCTGCTCGCGGCCCTCGTTGGCAAACTCCAGGGCCGCCACGGTCGCCACATCGAGGCACCGCTCCTGGAGTCCACGATGACGGCGCTGGTGAATCAGATGCAGGGCTACCTGGTTACCGAGGAGGTTCCGGGGCGCTTGGGCAATCATCACCCGAGTATCGCCCCCTACGGTCCCGTCCAGGCCAGTGACGGCCTTCTCCTGCTCGCCGTCGGCACGGACGCCCA
>CALAYR010000165.1 GCA_937894805.1 uncultured Acidimicrobiaceae bacterium
GCCTTATGAAGCTCATCGGCCAGCGCCGCCGCCTCTTGGACTACGTCCAAAAGGGTGACGTTGAGCGTTACCGTACCTTGATCGCCCGTCTCGGCATCCGCCGCTAAAACGGCGAACTCAGGCACAGTTGGACTGTGCCTGATTGAACACTGTCGTCTTCGGATGCCGGTGGAGAAAGCTTCGAGAGTTCTGAGCTTTGCCCACTGGGGTTCGGTTCGACATGTTCGTACCTAACAAAGGAAAAAACATGACAGACGCAATGCGCGTTTCTAGCCCCATTACTGGGACTGACAAGACCCTGACCTTCGAAACCGGAAAGTTGGCGCAACTCGCCGACGGTGCCGTTACCGCTCGCATTGGCGACACGGTGCTGCTGGCCACCGTTGCGGCGAACCGCAGCGTTCGTGACGGAATCGACTTCTTCCCCTTGACGGTGGACATTGAAGAGCGTTCCTACGCGGCCGGAAAAATCCCGGGTGCGTACTTCCGTCGTGAAGGTAAGCCTTCCGACCAAGCCGTACTCATCTGTCGTTTGATCGACCGTCCACTGCGTCCTTCATTCCCTAAGGGTTTCCGTAACGAAGTCCAGGTCGTTGGCACCGTCTTCTCGGCCGACCAGGAAAACCCCCACGACGTCTTGGCCATCAATGCCGCTTCGGCTGCCTTGATGATCTCCGGCATCCCCTTCGACGGACCAATTGGTGCCGTTCGTTTGGCCTACAGCACCGACGGTGTCTGGCTGCCCCACCCCACGTTCGCCGAAGGTGACGCTTCGACATTTGAAATCGTCGTTGCCGGTCGCGCTTTGTCCGACTCAGTCGAGACCGACATTGCCATCATGATGGTGGAGGCCGGCGGTACCGAAGGAAGCTTCGAAATGTACGCCGACGGTGCTCCAAAGGTCGACGAAGACGTCCTCGCTGATGGTCTCGAAAAGGCCAAGCTCTGGATCCGTGAATCAATCAATCTCCAGCGCGAAATGGTGAAGATGTACGTCGCCGAGCGTGGTCCGATTGAGACCATTCCCTACACCGTGTTCCGTGACTACGAAGACGACGTCATGGCTCGCGTGGAGGCCGTTGGTGCCAGCAAGATTGGCGAAGCTAACCAGTTGACCTCCAAGGCTCCTCGTGCCGAGGCTCTCAGCGCAGCTACTGCCGAAATCGTGGCCGAGTTGACCCCCGAGTTCCTCGACCGTGTCGGTGAAATCAAGGCTGCCGTTAAGTCGTTGACCAAGAAGGTCGTTCGCCGTCGCATCGTCGATGAAGGTATGCGTATCGACGGTCGTGGTACGGCCGACATTCGTCCCCTTTCGGCCGAAGTCGACCTCTTCCCGATGACGCACGGCTCTGCTCTCTTCCAGCGCGGCGAGACCCAGGTCATCAACGTGACCACCTTGGGCATGCCACGCATGAAGCAGCAGCTCGACACCATCACGCCTGACGAGTGGCGCCGCTACATGCACCACTACAACTTCCCTCCATACTCGACCGGTGAAACTGGCCGTGTTGGTATGCCGAAGCGCCGCGAAATTGGTCACGGCATGCTCGCCGAGCGTGCCCTGATCCCCGTACTGCCTTCGGAAAGCGAATTCGCTTACACGTTGCGCGTGGTCTCGGACATCATGGCCTCCAACGGTTCAACGTCAATGGCTTCAGTCTGTGGTTCATCGTTGTCGCTCATGGCGGCCGGTGTGCCCATCAAGGCTCCAGTGGCCGGTATTGCCATGGGGCTGGTCTACGACGGCGGCAAGTACGTCACGTTGACCGACATCCTCGGTGCCGAAGACGCCTTCGGTGACATGGACTTCAAGGTGGCCGGTACGACCGACGCCGTAACTGCACTGCAGCTCGACACCAAGATTGACGGCCTGCCCGCCGAAGTCTTGGCCCAAGCGCTGCACCAGGCCAAGGTTGCTCGTCTCCAGATTCTGGATGTCATCACCGCCACGTTGCCTGAGCCCCGTGCCGAAGTAGCGGCCGTTGCTCCGAAGATCATCAACATCGAGATTCCGATCGACAAGATCGGTGAGGTCATTGGGCCAAAGGGCAAGGTCATCAACACCTTGCAGCAAGAGACTGGCGCGGACATTGCCGTAGACGACGATGGTGTCGTCGGAACGGTGACCATTGGCGCCAAGGACGGCCGTGCCGTTGCTGAAGCCAAGCGTCGCATTGAGATGATCCTCGACCCCCCGACCGCTGAAGTTGGCGCGGTGTACCAGGGCAAGGTCGTCAACACGACCAAGTTCGGTGCCTTCGTTTCAATCCTTCCTGGTCGCGATGGTTTGCTCCACATCTCCAAGATGGCCCCCCTCAACGACGGCAAGCGCATCAACGCCGTCGAGGACGTCTTGAGCTTGGGTCAGGCCGTTGAAGTCAAGGTTGACGACATCGACCCTCAGGGCAAGGTCAGCCTTTCGTTGGCTGGCGTTGAGTACCCCGAGACGAACGACGACCCTCGCGAGCCCCGCGAGCGTCGTGGTCGCAGCGACCGCAACGAGGCTCACGGCGAAACAACCCGCCCAGCCCCTGAGCGCAGCAGCGAGCGTGCCCCTCGTGCCAAGTCTTCTTTTGAAGACAGCTTCGAGCAGGAACTCGCCAGCGACCTTGGCGACTTGGGTCCTGGTGGCCCATCGCTGAACGATGACAACCGCCCACGTCGGCCACGTCGTCGGTAATACGAACTAGGAATTAGCCCTCCTCGCTGAAGCAATTCGGCGGGGAGGGCTTTTTCTCTTCTAGCCTCTCGTTGTGTCTACTTCGCCAACAACCACCGCTTGGTGGAGACCATTAGGTCAATCGGATCGGCGTGCACTCTGGGCGCTCGTCATTGTGCCCATAGTGATGTTTGCCCTGCCGAGCCTCTTTGGCTTTCCGGCGATTACGCAGGACAACCAAATTCAGAACTTTCCGCTGCGAGTGCTCTCGGGGGAGCAGCTCCGTACGTTGCACCTGCCTCTCTTTAATGCCCTCGCCAATTCCGGAACGCCGCTTCTCGGAGGCATGAATAGCGGCTCGCTCTACCCGCTTACCGTTCTCTTTGCCGTTCTGCCCGCCCTCGTGGCGTGGGCCATCAATGTGGTCGCCGTGTACGTCTCGGCCGGAGTTGGTGTTTACGCCCTCTTGCGGTGGATGCGACTGCGCCCCAGTGCCGCCTTCTTTGCGGCCATCATCTACACCTACTCGGGGGCCATGCTCGGACAGATTGTCCACCTCGCGGTAGTCCAGGGATTCGCCCTTCTGCCATGGATGGTTTTGATTCAGTTACATCTCTCTCGAGTGCTTCAGCAAACCACTCGCGGAGCCTCACTCAAGGCCCGATGGATGCCAGCGCTACCGAGCGTGGCCGGCCTAGGCGTCATATGGGGTTTGACGTTTCTTACTGGTGAGCCGCGATCGATTGCCGAGTTGGAACTACTGGCCCTCATCGTCATTGGCACCGAGATGGTCCTCCATAACGGCACGGCCCGGGCTTCATGGATGGGCCGTCTACGAATCCTCGTCGCCAACGGCGCGGGTCTCGTTTGGGGCGTGGCCCTGGGGCTCGTGCAGATGTTGCCAGGATGGGCCTTTATCGGTCAATCGCAACGGGCCGACATCTCCTACTGGTTCTTTGGCAGTGGATCGCTGCAACCCAAGTGGACCGTGCTCATGTTGGCACCCGAGAGTTTTGGCGGCAACTCGGCCTTAGGGGTCTCGCATTTCTTCATGCACTACAACTTGGCCGAAGTTTCGGGCTACGTCGGGGTTGTTGCGCTTACGGGCGTCGCGGCCTTCTTCGCTCAACTAACCCGCCGTGGCTGGGTGGGGGAGCACCGAGTCTTTACGGTCTTCGGCGTGATGGTGGTCGTAGGGCTGCTCGCTACCTGGGGGAGCTACACGCCGCTCGGCCATTTCTTTCACGAGATTCCGATGTTTGGCCGCACACGACTCCAAAGTCGAAACATCATCATTGTGGACCTCGCCGCCGCAGTTCTGCTCGGCTGGTGGATGGACGCCATGACGTCGGGTCGGCGCCGAGAAGCGGCCGTCGAGGGAGTGCGCCGTTTCATCACGTCGATTCCGGCCGTGGCTGTGCTGGCATGGTCGGTAGCCATGATTGTGGCCTATCGCCCCATTCTCGAGTTCATGGACGCAACACCGGCCGCGGCGGCCAACGGTTCATCACTGCGTTGGCCCATGGCCGTCCACGCACTCTTGGCGATCGGTGTGCTCTTTGTTATTGCGCGCTCACCGCTTCGGGTGAAGCCCCGTCGATGGCTCATTGCCATCATGATGATGGATCTCGTACTCCTCACCGCACTCGGATCACTTAGCTACAGCCACAATGACGGCAATATAGAACCCTCGCCGAACGTCATGTCCGCGTTGCCTGGTGGTCACCCGGGCCGCATGGCGATCCTCGACAGCGGTTTGAGCGACTTCTCGACTTTCGTCAAACTCGGTGCGCCGAATCTCAACGTCTTCACCAAACAGCCGAGTGTTCAGGGTTACGGTTCGCTCATCGGCGAGTACTACGGCAACGCCACCGGGACGCACCCTCTACTCGGTCTAGATGCCTGCCAACTCGGGCGTGGTCGGTTCGCGCAGCTAAATCTGCAAACCATTCTCGCGAGCGCCTCTTCGCTCACGGAGCCTGGCGGTAGCCGCTTCGAGCTTTGGGCCTGCACTGGCGCAAATCGTAAATCTACTGAGACGTCACGTTATTTCGGAAGAGCCCTAGAGGTTCGTTCAATAAATTTCAATTCCGGCATTCCTGATGCTCTCTTCTACGTGACTTTGCATCGAACGGCCACAGGGCTCGGCAGTTCCGAAATGACACCACTGACCGCGGTAGTCCATAGCGACAGTACGGGCAGGGTCGCACTTGCACTAGATGGCGCCCTCGCTTGTAACACCTGCACTGGGATTACCGTGTCCTCATCTCCGCCCAATTCCCCCTTCGCCAGTCGACTGTTTTCAGTACGGGAATTCACAATCTTCACTTTCAACGCGCGAGCATCGACGTTTGATGTTCTTTCCGTCAACGAGCCGTATCAAATCGCACTTCAGGACGCTGGCTTTACCTACAGCGGCACTCGAGATGGTTACGCGGTGTTTCATAACAGCGCCTCGGGTCCATTCACCGCGTCGCCAAAAGTTCCCGTGACGAATCGTGTGGTGAAGATCTGGGGCGATGAATGGATTACTGTCGAAGGTGGTAGTCAAGAAGTCGCCCTTGTCCGCTCCTCAGCCTGGCTCCCCGGGTGGCGAGCCACGGCGGTCAATGAATCGACTGGCGAAACTAAGTCGCTGATCGTGAAGCGGCACGACCTCGTTCAAGCCGTGACGATTCCACCGGGCACCTGGCGTGTTCATTTTCATTATCACGCACCCTTTATCGGCGTTGGCTTGATCAGCAGCGCAATAGGCGTAGCGCTCCTAGGCATGACTTTGGTGGTGTTGCGGAGGCAGAGAAAGCCTCAAGCCGAGGGGTAGGGTTTCACCATGGCAAACGTGGTAGTAGTTGGCGGTGCGGGGCGAATGGGTCAGACCGTTGCTCGGGCTATTGCGGAGACCGAAGATCTCTCCCTCGTTGGACTCGTCGATGTACGTGAGCCGGCCGACCTCTTTGGCGCTCAATACAAGGGCGCACTGGGTGACTTTGACCCGACTGATGTGGACGTCGTAGTCGACTTCTCGACGCTCGATACGGCTCGGGAATCGATTCTTTGGTGCATCAGAAACCAGCGCCATGCCGTGGTCGGCACCACCGGCTTTACGCCACATGAACTAGAAGAGATGGAAGCCGGGATTAAGGGCTCATCCGGAGTCGTTATCGCCGCCAACTTTGCCGTTGGTGCCGTACTCCTCCAGCGCTTCGCCAAGTTGGCTGCACCGTTCTTTACGAGAGTGGAACTCATTGAGTACCACCACGATCAAAAAGTTGATGCCCCGTCCGGTACGGCTCTCGAGACGGCTCGAGTTATCCGTGAGGCCCGCGCCGAAGCCGGAGTTGTCACGCCGCCGGAGCCCACGACACTCGAAACGCTCCCGGGATCGCGTGGCGCGGACTACGGCGACGGCATAGCTATTCACGCCGTGCGGTTGCCCGGACTCGTGGCACACCAGGAAGTCATCTTTGGTCGCGAGGGCGAAGGTCTGACCATTCGTCACGACGCCTACGATCGCTCAAGCTTCGGGGCCGGCGTCGTGCTGGCCGTTCGTAAAGTGCAGAGCAAGCCTGGACTCACGATCGGTCTCGACCCGCTGCTGTGAGCACTTCGCCACCCGACGTTGTAGAGCAGATCCTTCAGGCGGCCAGCCGCACCCTGGCCCTTTATGGCGTGAAGGGGACCTCGGCAAGTTCGATTGCCAAGCAGTCAGGTGTCGCGCGCTCGACGGTCTACCGGCTGTTTTCAACCAAGCAAGAGATTATGAACGCGATGGTGGAGTACGAGTTCCGCCGCTTTTTCGACGAGCTCTATGGCGTCGTCGGACGACTTAAGACAATTGAAGCCGTAATGGAACAAGGTCTGATGTTTGCCCACGCCGCAGTCGAACACCACTTCTTGCTCCAGGCAATTCTCCGAGATGACCCCAGTGTTCTCGAGCCGGCCTTAAGTACTTCGGCTACCTCGATTGAACCAGTCATTGCTGAAATATTCCGTCCGTATTTGCCTGTAACAAAGGACATCGACGAACATCTCGAGTTTCTTGCGAGGATGGGTTTGGGTTACATCGCCACACAGGGGCGCTGGAACTTTGAGAAGAAGGCCGATGTTCGTTCGGTAGTCGCCGTGGAGCTTCTCTCGGGAGTACGCACACCGGCAATGAAGATTGCTCCGGCCAAGGTTGCACCATTGGTCGAAGTTACCGACACATCGCTGCGCACCCAAATTGTTGACGCAGCTTTGGCAGAAATCAGCGCTGGTCACTATCAAGATCTCTCTATCGATCGGATTGTTGATCGGGTCGAAGGTTCGCGCTCCACCATCTACCGCATGGTTCCGGGTGGCAACCAGGCACTGTTGGATATGTGCGCCGAACGTGAAGCCTCACGTTTCTATTCGGCCGTCACCTCGGCCATTTCCAATGAGAGCGAACTGCACCGCGGCGTACTCGCGGGCCTCACAACGGTTTGGTATCACCTAGAGCAGCATCAAGCGCTGCGTGTGGTTATGCAGACCAATCCCGAGTACCTCTACAACCGACTGCGCTTTAACGAGGCGTCGGCCACCTACGGGGCGGCCTCACTGGCCGTTCAGCCACTGCTGCGGCGCTGGCTCTCGTGGGAGCAAGCAAGCCGATTGGCCGAGTGGCTTGTTCGCGTGATTGTTGCCTACTGGACGAATCCGGCTTCGTATCTCGATCTCTCTAGTCCCGTATCGGTAGCGAAGTTCTACGGTCGCCACATGGCGGCAGGGGTCGCCGCAATCGCTGAAGGCTCCAGTTAGCCGACGCATGCGTCGTTCGACCGAAGGTTGTCCTGGGAGAGCCGATGGTCGACGGACGGCTCTGGTGACTGCTGGTGGTCATCTCCTGCTCCCGCTAACGCTGGTAGCGTCAAATCGTGAGTGAACCTCGTTTTGGCCGAGTTGTAACGGCCATGGTGACCCCGTTCAATGCGGACGACACCATCAACTTCGACGTGGCCCGAGACGTGGCCCGCTACTTGGTGGCTAACGGTAGTGATGGCCTCGTCGTTGCCGGATCAACAGGCGAAGGCGGTTCTTTGAGCGACGCCGAGAAGCTTGATCTTTTTGCGTGCGTCGCGGAATCGGTCACCGTGCCTGTTTTGGCCGGATCAACATCCGGTGATACTGCCCGATCTGTCAGCTTGACGTCTGCGGCCAGTGCTACGGGGATTCAGGGAATCCTGGCCACAACCCCGGCCTATTCACGGCCGAGTCAAAGTGGGATTGCGGCCCACCTTGGCGCCGTGGCCAAAGCGACGACACTGCCGGTGATGATCTACGACATTCCCTCGCGCACGGGTCGAAAGATCGCTGCAGCGACCACAATCGGTCTGGCGCAAGAGCATGTCAACGTGGTGGCTCTCAAGGACGCCTCCGGTGATCTACCCGGTGCGGCGCACGTTAAGGCGACGCTCGGCACGGACTTCGACCTCTACTCGGGTGACGATGCGTTGGTCCTGCCATTCATGTCGATTGGCGCAGTAGGCGTCGTTTCGGTGGCCAGCCACTGGGCCGGCCCAGAATTCTCAGCAATGATTGAAGCGTTCCTCGCTGGCAATCAGACACGAGCTCTAGAACTCAACGAACGACTCGCCGCCAGTTGCTCCTTTGAAGGTAGTGAGACGTATCCGAACCCCCTCCCATCGAAGGCGGCTATGGCCGTATTGGGTCTCGCCGTGGGGTCGTGTCGACTGCCGCTCGGTCCTGGAGATGATGAACTCATGCAACAAGCCACAACGATTGTGAATTCTCTGCTTGGCCGACGTGACTGAGGCCGCCGTCAAGGTGTACTTCTTGGGCGGTCTCGGCGAGATCGGCCGAAACTGCATGGTCATTGAACAAAATGGGCGCCTGCTGATTATCGATGCCGGCTTGATGTTCCCGGAGCCGTCGATGTACGGCATAGACCTCATTCTGCCCGACTTCGCGTGGCTGAAGGAGCGCGCCGATCGCGTCGACGGCATTGTGCTGACGCACGGCCACGAAGACCACACCGGCGCCCTCCGGTATCTCTTGCGTGATGTGCAAGCCCCCATCTACGGAGCCCCTCTCACAATTGGATTTGCCCGCCATCGTCTGACTGAAGCCAAGATGGACAAGCTCTGCTCCTTCGTGGAAGTGCAGGACAACGAACGACTACGCATTGGGGAATTTGATGTTGAGTTCATCCCGGTGACCCACTCCGTGCCGAGTGCCCACGCGATTGCGCTGCACACCCCAGTAGGTGTGATTGTGCACTCGGGTGACTTCAAGCTGGACCTCACACCCATTGACGGACGTCGAACCAACGTGGCGCGTCTCGCCGCTCTCGGCGACGCTGGCGTGACCCTGCTGTTGGCTGACTCGACCAACGCCGAAGAGCCGGGCTTTACCGATTCGGAGTCGACTGTGGGCGTGACGCTGCGACGGCTGTTCTTGGAGCGACCAGACCGGCGACTCGTTGTGGCTTGTTTTGCGAGCCACCTGCACCGCATTCAGCAGATTTTGGATATCGCGCGAGACCAGCAGCGCAAGGTCGTTCTCTTCGGTCGCAGCATGGAGGCCAACACCAAGTTGGGTCGTCGCCTCAAGATTTTGAACACCGAAGGCATCACCTTCATCGATACCACCAACCTTGACCGCTATCCGCCCGGCGAAGTCCTTGTGATCTGTACCGGATCACAGGGTGAGCCCATGGCCGCTCTTTCAAAGTTGGCTCGGGCCGATGACCGATTCTTCAAGGTTGGCGCCGACGACACGGTGATTCTCTCCTCGCACCCGATTCCCGGGAATGAGTGGAGCGTGGGACGCGTGATTGATGATCTCCACCGCCTCGGGGCCGAGGTCATTCACTCGGGCCGTGAAGCGGTTCACGCTTCCGGACACGCCCGACAGGGCGAGCTGCGCACGCTCCACCAACTGATCCGTCCGCGTTACTTCGTGCCGATTCACGGCGAATATCGCCACATGGTGCACCACGCCGACTTGGCGGCCTCGATGGGGCTCGACGCCAAGTCCATCTGGATCTGCGAAGACGGCGACGTGATCGAAGTTCGGAACCGCGGCGTACGTCGCGCCGGCACTATCCCTGCGGGATACCACTACATCGATGGTGATGGCGGCGACTTAGACGACACTCCACTGGCCGATCGTCGCATGTTGGCCGAACACGGCGCACTGTTGGTCTCTGCCGGTATTGAACGTTCAACGGGAACGATCAAGAGCCCCGTCACCGTGACGCCGCGTGGCTGGTTTGTGGGCGAACGCGATAAAGATCTCGTAGCCAGCGCCGTCAAGGAAGTAACGCAAGTGCTCGAAGAGGCACTCAAGAAAGACGTGCGCGACAGCGAAGAGCTAAATCGACTTGCCCGGCGTGCGCTCGGCCGTTTGGTCGGTCAGAGGTTTCGACGCCAGCCCGTGCTGATGTCGTCCATCGTCGTTTTCTAAGACTTGTCGGGCTCACCGTGGTCGGCGTTGGCCGATCCGCTTCGCCAGAAGGCCTTGAGGGAAATCTGCTCAGTTGCAAGTCCTCGATCTAAAAGCGCAGTGCGCATGGTCTTCATGGCCTTGAACTCACCGAAGAGGTAGGCGTGACCCTCGTCTGGGGGGAACGCGAAGGCGGCGAGGCCGTGGAGTAGAGCTTGGGCGTCATTGGCCGAGGTGTCTTGATCGAGAAAGATGCCCGTGGCGCCGATGCCTTCCGGCAAGTTCGGTGTTACAGCGTCGTCTGGGTGTGGCGTCTCGACAATGAAGATGGCCCGACCGGGCTCTTCGATGCTTTCGGCCATGCGATAAAACGCTCCAAGGCTGCTGGCGTCCCCTATGAAGAGGTGCCAGTCGGCCATGGGGTCTAATGGGATTTTGCCGCGGGGTCCAACGACATCGAGTTCGTCGCCGATCTGAACTTCACGGGCCAGGGTGGCACCCGGTCCCTGGTGGCCAGTGGCGATCCAGAGAACTATTTCATCGAGCTCTGTGTTGACTGAGCGCACTGAGTAGCGGCGTCGTACTGGTCGTCCTTCGTGGCTGACCTCGAGCATGACGTCGTTACCGGGCACTCCGGCGAGTTCACTGACCCCACGAAGGGTGATGGCTCGCAGCGTCGGCGAGATCTGTTCGACCCCGCTTACGACGCCGACCTTGGCAGTGATGCCGAGTCGGCTAGCCAGTTCGATGGAGGTCGGGTCTAGGGGGCGAGTCACCCGCAAATCCTACGGGGATACCCCCGTTTTGAACACCTGTTCGGTACATTTAAGGGGAAGTGTCAGCCGCTAAGAAACCCGCCAAGAAGGCGCCGGCCCGCGCCAGCGGACGAGCAGCCACCAAGGCCGCTGCAAAGACGAGTATCTGGGAACGCCACCGACGCGACCTCTGGATCTTGGCTCTTGTGGTGGTGGGTTTTTTCCAGGACCCTGAGGCCACTGTGGACGACAACTGGTACTCTGACCCCAACAAGCCCAG
>CALAYR010000166.1 GCA_937894805.1 uncultured Acidimicrobiaceae bacterium
GCATTGCCCACTCTGCTTAAAAGGCTGGTTGGCATCATCAGGCTGTGCGTAACTGGAGGGAGATCAGAAATTTGAATCTCGGCAAAACCAACTCCGGACTGCCCACCGAGGTTTCCCGCGTCGTGGGAAGTGGCATCGATGACTATTCGAATCACCGAGCCGGTGGTCTTGCGGAGCTTGATGACGCCACCCTCTCGGCTTCTCGTCGGCTTCTTGATTTCAAAGCTGCCGAGTGATTTGCCATCGACGGTTATTGACGCCCGCGTGATCCATCGATTTATGGTGGCGGATTGAACTTGGGTCAAACGGATTCGATCGAAGGTGAGCTGACGGCCGAGGTCGATTTGTAAAAATTGCCCGGGTGCCTTACCGAAGGCTGAAGTTTGCCAGGCAGTGTCGACCGACCCGTCGAGTGCGTAGTACGGCTGCACTTCGGGATTATTGGCGATTGGGTTGCCATATGAGGATGCTTGGACTGACTTGATGTTTCCGAGCACCGCGACGGTTTGGGCTCCAGAGACTGAGTCGGGATACGCCAGCAGGGTCTGCTGCGATGGACTTTTGACGATCGGCTTCTCGCCGGCCTGTTGCACATAACCGGGGCTTGAGTGGAGTACGCCGTAGCTATTGAGTCGTCGTTGATTGGAGTCTGTGATGTACAGGCTCGCATTAGTACCCAGTGTCAGTCGCTCAATTTGTGAACCGGTGAGTGCTCCATCGTAAAAAATTGCTCGATCCTCTGGGAGAATGCCCAGTCCGGCCATATTGACGAGACCTTCACCATCGCCGGCGACGATTGCGGGTGACTCGCTTGACTCAATCCTGACTAGTTGTCGAACTTTGTCAACTCCGTAAATAGCGAGCGAGCGAGGCCATTGAAATCCGTGGGGTAGAGCCAGATTGCTTTCATTGATGAATGGGCCATCTCCAACTTCATCGGTGATGACTGGTCCATAGGACTTCTTGAAAACGAGACCCGAATTGGGTGATTGGGACAGCTGCCAGAGGTACCAGGGCTCGGGTCCACTAAAGCGATCAAACTGCGTATCGAACTGGAAAAGGACGTCGCCGGTGCCAAGCAATCTGGCAATCGGTGCGATACTGCCCGGTAGTGCGATGAGATCCTGAATTGGGTTATCGAGCGACCTCACCAGATTGACGCTTGCAGGTTGACCTTGAAGAGTGATCTGGCTTGTTACGAACGGGCGATTGAGTAGTCCGGGCCATGCCGAGTCCACGTATGCGCCCCATCGGTAGAACCCAAAGTCGAGACCGGGAAGTCCGAGGACACCTGAACTATGGTCGCCGGAATTCAGATCTTTCGCTGCGTTGGTGACATACGAAGGCAGGGTTTCTGAAGAACTGAGATTGGTTGCAAGCGCGGTGCCGTTGAATAGTGGCATTAACCCAATGGTCGCGGCAAGGAATATTAAACCGAACGAAGGTAAGACTCGATTTGGATGGCGGCTTCTTAATGCATCGACCCCTGCACCAAGCAGCAGTCCTAGTCCTAAAACCATTATTGGTACTACGCGGTTCGTTGATCGCATCGCTAGGCCTACGGTGGTGTTCTCTCCGAACCACTTCAGCGCCGAGCCAGCCGGAGTAGGTGAGTTGTAGGGGTACGCACCAACGGCAATCACGAGGCCTAAGAAGACGGTGAGTACGGAGAATGTGCGGTAACGCCACTTAACAAATAGTGCCGCGATAACCGCAACGGTTGGCAGTATCAAGCTGAATATTGGCGCGAATTGACCTGTGGTGTAACCGACGGAAGCGCTTGTCCACGCTTGAGAATGGTCCCAACCGTAGAAGTACCAATATCCCAAACCTCGAAAGACTTCCGAACTACTGGATGTACTGGCGACCGTGGGAATCGTCTCGGTGTACTGAAGAATATTGATGCCGAATTTACCTTCCGCCCAAAGTCCGGCAATCCACCAAAGCGAGACCGACGTACACAGCAAACCAATTCGAGCAACCGTAGAAGTCATGGCGCGCCACGAAATCTCCTTCGTGAGCGCAGCGAACAGTAACCAGACGGCCGGTGCGAGCCCCACTAAGAGAATTGATGTGGCGTTCACGCCGCCCACGAGGGCTACGACCAGTGCGAACCTGGCCGGATTTTTCCATCCTCCAAAACGCGCCGATCGAACTGCGAACAAAATGAGCCAGCCCAAACCGGCCCAAGGCATCAATATTGCCGAAGTCCTACCGATATTGACCAATATGAATGGCGTGAATACATAGGGAAGTGCAGCGCTCCACGAAGCAATCCTGCTGAGCCCCAGTTCCTGGGCGGCCTTGCGAACACCGAGCCCCGCCAGAAAGAGAAGCGACCCCATCCAAAAACGCTGGGCAATCCAAGTTGGAATACCAATGGTGTGGGTCAGCCAGAAGAAGGGTCCCATGGGAAAGAGGTAGCCAATGTTCTGGTGCGTCACCATGCCGAAGCCTTGATCGGCGTTCCACATGGAGGTTGCGGTGGCTAACAGGTGGGTTGGATCGAGATAGAGGTAGGCCTTGGTGTCGGCGGAGACCTTGCCGGGATTATTGGTAAAAAACGGTACATAGGTAAGGAGAGCGAACAAAAATGTGTCCCACGGGCGTAAGCGCCGCAGTCTGTCGACATCGAACAATCCTGGGAGCCGTAGTTTCACAGTAGGAATCTACAGATAATTGCAGGCTCAGTTCCGTTTCCTGACTACCGTACAAATGTGCTTCAGCTAGGAATCGCCGGGGGAATCGGCTCAGGTAAGTCGACGGTTACGTCTGTTCTTGAAAGGGCAGGAGTACGTGTCATTGATACTGATGTCATCGCTCGCGAAATCGTAGAGCCGGGACGACCCGCCTGGATTGCCCTTGTCGATGCATTTGGGCGCTCAGTCACAGACGACGATGGGCGGATAGATCGCCAATTCTTGGCCGCCATATCGTTCCCTAATCCATCGGCCCTCAAGCGTCTTAACGGTATTACACACGGCGCGATCGGTTTGGAAGTGCTGCGTGCACTCGATGAAAGTCGAGACACTCACTACGCGGTGGCGGTGCCCCTGTTTCGTCCAGAGCACCGAACGGTGTTTCGCTTGACAGAAGTTTGGGCAACTGAGGTTGATCCTGAGATTGCAATCAGTCGACTCACTCAGCATCGTGGCTTCAGCGAAGAAGACGCGCGCAATCGCATCAATAGTCAGATTTCAAACAGCGACCGCTCGGCCATTGTGGATGTTGTCATTCCTAATAACGATTCGATTGAAGCTTTGGAGCAGAAAATTTTGGACTTGCTGCGTGTAAGAGGAATCACAGTTGACTGAGTTCCTAGTCGAGTCACCATTTCAGCCCAGTGGCGACCAACCGACTGCGATTGCCAAACTCTCCGAAGGAATCAACAGTGGCTTGCGTTATCAAACGCTTGAGGGAATCACTGGTAGCGGAAAGACCGCGACAATCGCATGGTTGATCGAACAGGTACAGCGTCCCGCGCTGATTCTTGAACCAAACAAGTCTTTGGCGGCGCAACTGGCGTCGGAGCTTCGTGAGATGATGCCCAACAACCGCGTTGAGTTTTTTGTTTCCTACTACGACTACTACCAACCGGAAGCGTACATACCGAGTTCAGATACCTATATCGAAAAAGACAGCTCCATCAACGAGGAGATTGACCGTCTTCGACACGCTGCAACCAGCGCGCTTCTCACCAGACATGACACGATTGTGGTCGCATCTGTCTCGTGTATCTATGGCCTCGGAAATCCAATCGAGTACAAGAATCACATGTTGCTCCTTGAGGTGGGCATGACTATTGACCAGCGCGAGTTGCTGCGTCGATTTGTCGATATGCAGTACCACCGAAATGATTTGGTTGTTGAACGTGGCACCTTTCGAGTGCGTGGGGACACTATTGAGATACAGCCGGCGTACGATCAAGAAGCGATACGTCTCTCGCTCTTCGGGGACGAGATCGACGCAATCACCTTCTTCAACCCACTAACCATGGAGTCGAAGGGGGCTGTCACCGAAGTCACCCTCTTCGCTGCAACCCATTATGCGTCATCCAGCGATACCCTCGACCAGGCGATGCATCGAATCCGAGCGGAACTGGCGGAGCGACTGCAGGAACTAGAGCGCGAGGGCAAGCTTCTAGAAATGCAGAGATTGAGGTCGCGCACTGAGTATGACCTTGAGATGCTTGAAGAGACGGGCACCTGCGCTGGTGTCGAAAATTACTCGGCGCATTTGGATGGGCGGTCTGCAGGTGAGAGGCCGTTCACGCTGCTTGACTATTTCCCCAAGGACTACTTCGTCGTCATCGACGAGTCGCACGTTGCGGTGCCCCAAGTGCGTGGTCAGTTCGCTGGTGACAAATCCCGCAAGGACACACTGGTAAATCATGGTTTTCGATTACCAAGTGCTCGTGACAATAGGCCACTGAATTTCGAAGAGTTCATAGACATCATTCCTCAGACTGTCTTTGTCTCTGCTACTCCCGGTAACTACGAGTTGGAGATTTCCGATGAGGTGGTGGAGCAGGTGATTCGACCGACCGGTCTGCTCGATCCACCGGTTCGAATTGTTCCTACGAAGAATCAGGTTGAAGACCTCCAGGGTCGTATTGCCGAGGTTGTCGCCCGTGGGGAACGGGTGCTTGTCACCACGCTCACGAAACGCATGGCCGAAGACTTGACTGCATTCTTGGCAAAGTCTGGGATCAAGATTCAGTACTTGCACTCAGACATTGACACGATTCAAAGAATTGAGATTTTGAGATCATTGAGACTGGGCGAGTTCGACGTCCTGGTGGGCATCAATCTGTTGCGGGAAGGGCTCGACCTTCCCGAGGTTTCACTCGTGGCAATCCTTGATGCCGACAAGGAAGGCTTTTTAAGGTCACGCAGTGCTCTCATTCAGACGATCGGACGGGCCGCTCGAAATTCAAACGGTGAAGCCATTCTCTATGCCGATCGAATAACCGATTCAATGCGTGATGCGATTTCAGTTACCGAGCGACGACGTGCGGTTCAGATTGCCTACAACGAGGCGAACGGTATTGTTCCAACAACCGTTTCTAAGGCGGTGGCGGACATTCTCGGACGTCTCCGAGGCGGGAGTACGGCTACCGGTTCGGACTCACCAAGGAGACTCGAACTGTCGGATCACGAACTCGAGAGAGAGGTCGAGAGGCTCACCATCGCAATGCTCGCGGCCGCTGAAGAGATGCGATTTGAAGAGGCCGCTGCGCTGCGCGACGAGATTCACAGCCTTCAGAGGCTAAGTAGCGATGATTCAATCCTGCCGTTTGATTAGGAGTTGGCGGTAGCCTGCGGGAGTATGGCTGACCTGATTCGAATACAAGGAGCACGCGCTCACAACCTTAAGAACGTCAGCCTCGAAATTCCACGCGACAAACTCGTAGTGTTCACAGGTTTATCCGGCTCCGGGAAGTCCTCCCTCGCGTTCGACACGATTTACGCCGAGGGCCAACGGCGATATGTGGAAAGTCTCTCTGCGTACGCTCGTCAGTTTTTGGGTCAAATGGACAAGCCGGACGTCGATTTCATTGAGGGGCTGTCGCCAGCAATCTCAATCGACCAAAAGACGGCCTCCAGGAATCCGCGTTCTACCGTTGGAACAATCACTGAGGTTTCGGACTACTTGCGGCTTCTGTTCGCCCGTATCGGTGTGCCACACTGCCCTAAGTGCGGCCAAGAGGTTTCCAGGCAAAGTCCTCAACAAATTGTCGATCGTGTACTTGAAGGCAAGGTGGGATCAAAGTTTTTGGTTCTCGCGCCCGTGGTTGAAGGTCGCAAAGGGGAGTACTCCACATTGCTCGACGACTTGGCGGGACAGGGCTTCTCGCGTGTCAGAGTCGATGGTACCGTCCATGAACTTGCGGACCGCAAAGAGATCAAACTCGCCCGATACGAAACGCACGTTATTGAGGTGGTTGTAGATCGTCTGATATTGAAGTCCACAATTCGACAGAGGCTTACAGAATCGGTGGAAGCATCGCTTCGCCTCGCAAAGGGCATCGTCGTGATACACGATCTCGATAGCGAGACTCAACAAAGGTTCTCCGAGTCGATGGCATGCACGACTTGCGGAATCAGTTTCACGGAGTTGGCCCCACGAGACTTCTCCTTCAATTCGCCCTACGGGGCCTGTGGTAACTGCTCAGGTTTGGGTACGCGCTTTGAGGTTGATGTTGCTTTGGTGGTGCCTGACGAGTCGTTGAGCGTCGCCGATGGCGCCATTGCCCCCTGGGGTG
Source organism: uncultured Acidimicrobiaceae bacterium (assembly GCA_937894805.1). Taxonomy (GTDB): domain Bacteria; phylum Actinomycetota; class Acidimicrobiia; order Acidimicrobiales; family RAAP-2; genus RAAP-2. The sequence goes on from CALAYR010000166.1 coordinate 6,266, forward strand.
GACATCGCGCTCGATATTTCGACCGGCTTCTACGAAGCGTCTGTGATTTCGGCGATTTCTCAGCGAGTACGCCTTGGTCTCGTCTTCGCGATCAGGACAGAGAGTTGCTGTTGCACGGTCTGGATGGTGAAAAACTCGAGTACAAGTACAAGAAGAAGAACGGGCGTTCCGCAAGCTTCATGGCGCAATTCAGAGGCGTGGTTCAATGGCTAGAGCGCCAGTGGCAGGAGGCTGAAGGCGACTGGTCACGCGACCAAGCGGAGCAGTACATGCGCGAAGTCGAGTGCCGCAGCTGCAAGGGTCTCCGGCTCAAACCAGAAATTCTGTCCGTACTGATTGCTAACACCAACATTGCCCAAGTGAGCAACTTCACCATTGACGAAGCAGTGGATTTCTTCAACGGACTCAAGCTCAACAAGCGAGACGCCAAAATTGCCGTTCAGGTGATCAAGGAAATCAATGAACGTCTTAGTTTCCTTTTGGATGTCGGCTTGGATTACCTTACGTTGAGCAGGGCCTCGGCGACGTTGTCAGGTGGTGAGGCTCAACGCATCCGACTCGCCAGTCAGATCGGCTCGCACCTGGTGGGTGTTCTCTATGTTCTCGACGAGCCCTCCATCGGACTCCATCAGCGCGACAATCGACGGCTTATCTCCACCCTGGAAAGGCTTAGAGACTTAGGAAATTCCGTGATTGTCGTTGAACATGATGAGGAGACAATTCGCCTCTCCGACTATGTCATAGATATTGGACCAGGTGCAGGGGAGCACGGTGGCGAAATCGTGCACGCCGGCGATGTAGCCAGTCTCCTCGCCAACCCGAAGTCTTCCACTGGTCTCTACCTCTCAGGTGCTCGCAGCATCGCTATTCCAAAGGTCCGTCGTGATATTGAGGCAGGTTTCCTAAAAGTCGTCGGTGCGCGGGCGAATAATCTCCTAGATGTAGATGCCGAGTTCCCCTTAGGCCGTTTTATTGCCGTCACTGGCGTTTCAGGGTCAGGAAAGTCAACACTAATCAACCAGATTCTGCTCGCGGGACTGCAGAAGCACTTCTATAGAGCCAAGGTGCAAGTGGCAGACCATACGGCAATCACAGGGATTGAGTTCCTGGACAAGGTTGTAGCTGTCGACCAACAGCCCATCGGACGTACACCGCGATCTAACCCCGCTACATACACCGGGGTATTCGACAAGGTACGGAAGTTGTTCGCAGAGACGCAGGAGGCTAAAACTCGGGGCTATCAACAGGGCAGATTCTCCTTCAACGTCAAAGGTGGTCGCTGTGAGAACTGCGCCGGCGACGGAACAATCAAGATTGAGATGCATTTCCTGCCCGATGTTTACGTGAATTGCGACGTATGCCATGGAAGTCGATACAACCGAGAGACACTCGAGGTGCTTTATCGTGGGAAGTCAATTGCTGACGTTCTGAATATGCCGATCGCCGAGTCATTGGAGTTCTTCTCAAAACAGCCAGCAATCTCCCGGCATATCCAGGCACTCGTCGACGTTGGTTTGGGTTACGTAAGGTTGGGCCAACCGGCACCCACGCTCTCCGGTGGAGAGGCACAGCGCGTCAAGCTAGCGACCGAGCTTGCCAGGCGGGCAACCGGACATACCCTCTACGTGCTTGACGAGCCAACGACCGGCCTGCACTTTGAGGACGTTGATCGGCTCTTGACGGTCCTGCACCGTCTCGTTGATCAAGGGAATACCGTGTTGACGATTGAGCACAATCTTGATGTCATAAAAACTGCCGATTGGATCGTTGATCTCGGGCCTGAGGGTGGCAAACGTGGTGGCACGATTACTGCCACCGGAACCCCCGAACAGGTGGCCAAGACAAAGACCGCCACAGGTGAAGTATTGCGCGCAGTACTTCCCAAGGCCAAGGCCCCGAAGCGCTAGATCCATGGAAAAGCCTCTGGGCATTCCGTCAGCAAGCGGTTGCTACATCTTTCGTGATCAGTTCCAAGTTGTCATCTATGTCGGTAAGGCTAAAAATCTCGCCAGTCGGTTAGGGAGCTACTTCGGGGCATCGAGCCAAATGTCAAACAAGACGATTTCTTTAATGGAAATGGCGCGTGAAGTTGAATGGATTGAAACGGGATCTGAGGTTTCAGCGCTCATACTCGAGAACGACCTAATCAAAAAATATCAACCCCGATTCAACATCAGACTGAAGGACGACAAGTCATACCCGTACCTGGCAGTGGATATGCGGCAGAAGTTCCCCACGCCCTTCATGACTCGATCAGCCAAGCAACGCGGGGTTCGTTATTTCGGTCCGTTTGGCCATGTCAAGAGCGCCCGAATCATGCTCGATGAGGTATTACAGATTGCGCCGTTGAGAACCTGTTCAACCGCGAAGTATCAGGCGCACGAACGCAGGGGTCGCGCCTGCCTGCTGTTCGACATAGGGAAATGCTCAGGACCATGTGTAGGCGCTATCAACAAGGCGGACTACGACCAATTCGTCAGCACATTCATACAGTTTTTCAATGGCCAATCCGATGAACTGCGGACCAAATTGGAATCCAAGATGAGAGACGCTTCATTGACGAGAGACTATGAGTCAGCGGCACGTGCCAGAGACTCGTTAATTGCCCTTGACAAGGCCTCACAACAACAATCGGTAGTGCTGGATGAGCAGACCATGCTCGACGCCATTACGGTCACTCGTTCAGACGCGCGTGCGGTCATTAGTTGTTTCTTTATTAGGCACGGACGATTGGTTGGCCGCACTAACAAGCTGTTTGACGTCGGTTTCGATACCCAGGACAGTGATGTAGTCGAAACATTCATCGTTGGTCACTACGAGCCAGCCTCAGTGCCTGATTCCATCATTACGAATGTCTCAGCTCTGGATACGCAACTGCTCGAGGAGTACTTGTCGTCTCTCGGCGAACACGTCGTTCGAGTGTCTGGTCCGAGAGGTGACCGCCAGCGCTCAGTAGTAGCTCTTGGTGAGGCCGACGGCGCAACGGTACTCAAGCGAGACTCATTGCGCCGCCAAAGTGACCACAACGTGCGTTCACAGGCACTGATTGAGATCGGTACTTCGTTGGGCCTGGCCTCACCGCCTTTCCGAATTGAATGCTTCGATATGAGTCATTTGCAGGGAACGAATTACGTGGGCTCCATGGTCGTGATTGTTGACGGACTGCCACAGAAATCGTCATATCGCCACTTCAATGTCAAGACCGTTCTTGGTAATGATGACGCCGGGGCCATGAGAGAGGTGCTCACTCGCAGGCTGGCCTACCTCCAAGGTGGTAACGAAGATCCCCGGTTCCTTCGACCCGATTTGATTGTTGTCGACGGCGGTCTTCCGCAGCTCTCAGCTGCTACTGATGCGGTCGAAAAGCTCGGTCTGTCTGGTTCGGTTGAACTCGTTGCATTGGCTAAGCGCGAGGAACTGCTGTATCGCCCTGGAAGTTCAGTACCGATACGACTCGATCGTGGGTCAGAGGCCCTCTACATGCTTCAGCGTCTTCGTGATGAGGCTCACCGTTTCGCCATTACGTTCCACCGATCTAAGCGAGGTGCGTCCATGGTCAGCACGTCTCTTGATTCGGTTGACGGCCTTGGTCCAGCTCGCCAGAAGAAGCTCATGGATACGTTTGGCTCGATGAAAGCGATACGCGCCCTCCCGCTCGAGTCGTTGGCAGCACTCACGTGGCTCCCAACGAGCGTCGCCCATGCGCTCTACGATCATCTGCACGAGACAGGTAGTCCTCGTCTGGAAAAGGGAAGCGTGCCAGATGAATGAGATTCTGATTGTTACCGGAATGTCCGGTGCTGGTCGCTCTACTGTGTCGGCAGCTCTTGAGGATGCTGGATGGTCGGTCATTGATAATCTGCCCCTCGAGTTGATTCCTAGAGTCTCAGAATTGGCCTCGCCCGGAACGGCGGAGGCGACGGGACTGGCCTTCATTGTGGGTCGCTCTGGAGGAGTTGACCCGGAGCAATTACTTCGGACGATGGGAGACCTTCGTCAGCAGGGTTTTGTGGCGAAGTTGTTGTTCCTTGATGCTCCCGATGATGTTTTGGTTAGTCGGTTCGAAGGCAACAGACGACGCCATCCTGTAGCGGCGTCGTCCGTGGCCAACGCGATTCAAGGAGAACGAAACCTCCTGCAGCCGCTCATCGAGCATGCGGATCTGATTATCGACACAGGTGCATTGAACACGAATCAGTTGCGACGACGAATCGCCGAGATGTTCAATTCAATTCAGACCAGCTCTATGCGCATCAATTTGATGTCGTTTGGTTACTCCAATGGAATCCCACGCGATGCCGACTTGGTACTGGACTGTCGGTTTCTCCCGAATCCACATTGGGTAGAGGAACTACGTTCTCATACGGGTTTGGAGATTGAGGTTTCGGATTACGTTTTGGGCCATGAAGAGGCTCAGCGTTTCATAGGAGATCTCGTGGCCATGCTGTCGTGGCAAATACCGGCTTTTGCGAAGGAAGGCAAAACCTACTTGTCGATAGCTATCGGCTGCACCGGTGGTAAGCATCGCTCCGTTGCCGTTGCTGAAGAGGTCTCGCGCCGCCTCGGAATCGGTGTGACCGTGTTTCATAGAGATGTTGAACGATCATGAAGGTTGCGGCGATAGGCGGAGGACACGGCACCGCGGTAACTCTTCGGGCTCTGCGTTTAATGGGTTGCGATGTCACGGCGATAGTCTCCGTCGCTGATGATGGAGGCTCTTCGGGTGCCTTGCGGGAATCGCTGGGAATAGCCGGTGTAGGGGATATTCGAAAGTGTCTGACAGCCCTGGCCGGCAATGACAAACCATGGAGCGAATTTTTCGAGTTCCGTTTTGACGATGAGACTGTCGGGGCGCACGCGCTAGGCAATTTGTTCCTAGCTGCAGCCATCGGCAGCACATTGACTCTCGAAGACGCTGTCGCTTCGGTTGCAAACTTGATTGATGCGCGGGGTTCGGTTATTCCCGCTTCGCGCGAGGGAGTTCAGCTCGAAGCGGAAACCCAAGACGGCATAATCGTGGGCCAAGTTGCGATTGGGCAACGTCACGATGTCGAGCGAATCAGGACCATTCCGTCAGAGATTCGAGCGCCGGAGTCGGCAATTAGCGCAATTCTCCAGGCCGATTTTGTGCTCCTAGGGCCAGGTTCGTTGTTCACGTCCGTCCTGGCGGCCTGCGTCGTTCCTGGTATCGCCGAGGCGATAGCGAGGAGTAAGGCCAAATGTGTATGGATCTCCAACCTCGTGGAGCAAGATCCAGAAACTAAAGGACTTGGACTTCAGCGACAGTATGAAGCCATGCTCAATCACGGACTCGAGATTGACATCATTCTTGTGAACTCTGTCGATGGTTTGGTGGGGGAGACTCCAGAAATCACCGTGATTACCGCCGATGTCGCCGGGCGAAACCGAAGGGTCCACGATCCTGAAAAATTGTCACGTGTGCTCACTGAAATAATGGCAAACTAGAACGTCTTGGAGAGGAGCCGCAATGACGGTACGTGTAGGTATTAACGGGTTCGGTCGAATTGGTCGCGGCTTTTTGCGCGCGACGCTCGATAACCCCAACATTGAGGTTGTAGCGATTAACGACCTGACTTCAACGGCAACCAATGGACATCTCTTGAAGTACGACTCCACTCAGGGCCGCCTAAAGCAGAGTGTTACATGGACTGATTCGAGTATCACTGTCGATGGACGCGAGATACAAGTTTTCGCCGAGAAGGATCCAAGCCAATTGCGATGGGCTGATGCTGGCGTGGACGTGGTTATTGAATCAACTGGTCGATTCACGACGCGTGAAGCAGCCGCAGCCCACTTAGTTGGCGGTGCACGCAAAGTAATCGTCTCGGCCCCTGCGACGGACGTCGATGCAACATTCGTTGTTGGTGTGAACGACGGCGACTACGACCCCGCAAATCATCACGTGATCTCCAACGCCTCCTGCACGACTAACTGTTTCGTGCCGATGGTCAAGGTCCTCGATGACGCATTTGGCATTGTCACTGGTCTAATGACAACGGTCCATGCCTACACGAACGATCAGAACCTGCTCGATCTTCCCCACAGTGATCTCCGTCGCGCTCGAGGTGCGGCGATCAACATCGTCCCATCATCTACGGGTGCTGCCCGTGCGACCGGACTAGTACTGCAGGCCATGAAGGGCAAGTTGGATGGGACATCTCTACGGGTTCCGATTCCTGACGGTTCGATCACTGATTTCACCGCCATTGTGCGTTCGACCACGGTTGCGGAGGTCAACGAGGCCTACAAGCAAGCAGCAGCGGGGGATCTTGGTCGAGTTCTGGTGTACACCGAAGACCCAATTGTCTCAGCAGACATCGTGGGTGATCCTGCCTCATGCACTTTCGATTCCAACATGACAATGGTTCAGCCGATTGACGAGAAGACCAGCTTGGTGAAGGTTTTCGGCTGGTACGACAACGAATGGGGTTACTCCAACCGACTGGTGGACCTTTCGGTCATTGTGGGAACTCGAAAGTAGTAATGCACCTACCGTCAATCGATGAACTCGGCGATATCGCTGGGAAGCGCGTCTTGGTTCGTGTCGATTTCAACGTTCCTTTGGCGGAGCGAGATGGCAAATTGGTGGTTACTGATGATTTCAGAATCCGAAGCGCACTTCCCTTGTTTCGCGACCTGCAGGCTCGTGGTGCCGAGGTAACCGCCTGCACCCACTTAGGTCGCCCGAAGGGTGAGCCTGTTGCCAAATACAGCGTCGAGCCCGTGCGCGAGCACCTAGAGACGTTGATAGATGGCGTTCGCCTACTAGAGAATCTGCGTTTTTCTCCGGGCGAAGAGAGCAATAGCCGTTCATTTGGTATCGAGCTCACTGATTCGTACGACTGTTTCGTTAATGAAGCCTTTGGTGCTTCCCATCGCGCCCACGCTTCGATCATGGTGCCTCCAACGTTGATTCCTAGTGCAGCTGGACCGAACCTCGCACACGAAGTTGCAACATTGACAGGACTTTTAAGTAGTCCGCGACGTCCATTCGTAGCCATCGTCGGAGGAGCAAAGGTCGCCGACAAGCTCGGCATCACGAAGGTTCTGGTTGACAAGGCCGACGCTGTAATCGTTGGTGGCGGAATGGCCTTCACCTTCTGGAAGGCAATGGGCCGAACAATCGGCGACTCGCTGGTTGATGATTCACGGATTTCCGATGTCGCCGAGCTCCTCGCCACAGGACGTGTTCACATCCCGGATGATGTGTGGGCGCTGCCTACCGGTTCGTCCTTTGGTGCTGGCGGCAGCGAAACACCCACCCACTTCACGGGAAATGTGCCTGATGGCTACATGGCACTCGACATTGGACCAGAAACAGCGCTTCGGTTTGCTGAAATTCTCAATTCAGCAGGCACGGTGTTGTGGAATGGACCGATGGGTGTGTTTGAGGATCCCCGCCTAGCGGCGGGTACGAGAGCTGTCGCCGAGGCGTTGTCGAACTCAGATGCAATATCTGTCGTAGGCGGCGGGGACTCTGCGGCCGCAGTCGAACAGTTCGGCGTTGCAGAGAAGATGTCTTTCATCTCGACGGGCGGCGGCGCTTCTCTCGAATTGTTGGAATTCGGAGATCTTCCTGGACTTCGAGCCTTACGAGGGGAATAGTTAATGACCGATAAAAGAGCTCTCGTAGTTGGTAACTGGAAAATGAACCTCGACCATGTAGAGGCGATCCATCTTGTCCAGCAACTAGGCGTACTCCTGCGTGCGCACACGCCCGAACGGACTGATGTCGTAATTGCTCCACCGTTCGTTGACCTGCGATCTGCCTGCTCGGTTATCGAGGCAGACCGACTGAACATTGCTGTCGCAGCGCAGCATGTCAATCCAGCAGAAAGTGGAGCATTGACGGGGGAGATCTCTCCCGGGATGCTGAAACGGCTTGGCGTTCAGAGCGTGATTGTGGGTCACTCTGAACGGCGCGAACTATTTGGCATGACTGATGAAATTGTTGCCACGACCGTGCGATCAGCGTTGCAAAATGGGTTGAGGGTGATTCTTTGCGTCGGAGAAGGTCATGACGTTCGTGAGTCAGGTTCGGCGATCGAGTTTGTTACGGCTCAGATCAACAGTGCTCTCGAGGGTGTCAGCGAACGCCACTACGAACAGATCGCATTTGCGTACGAACCGATATGGGCTATTGGGAGTGGCGTGACAGCGAGTTCCGAGGCTGTTGCGGAAATGATGGTCGCGATACGAGACGTGCTCCCGTCTGGCCTGAAGAAGATCGCACAGATTCTTTACGGTGGTTCGGTAAAGCCAGAGAACAGTGAAGAATTGGTTGTCCTAGGACGTTGCGACGGTTTTCTTGTCGGTGGTGCAAGCCTCAACGCCGAACAATTCATCCAAATTGTCTCAAATGTGGATGGATGCTACGGTAAGAATCGCTGAATGGAGTGTTTGTGCTTACTGGGATTGTCGTATTTATAGCGGTTTTGAGTGCAGTCGGACTTGTTTTCTTGGTGCTGATGCACTCGGGTCGCGGCGGCGGAATTTCCGATCTGCTCGGTGGCAGCCTTGGTTCAGTAGCGCAGGGCTCAACGGTCGTTGAGAGAAACCTCGACCGGTTCACTGTGGCCGTGGCGATCGTCTTCTTCTTTGCGGTGTTGACGCTCGATCTGCGCCTGCAGTAATGAAGAGCCCGAGAGGGTTCCTTGCAGCGTTGACTGCTTTCGCCATGGTGGCGTTCTGCTCTCCTTTCGCAAGTGCCGTAAGTGTCAACACCGGTACTTTGCACATTTACGTTCCAGGGTCGTTTGAGGGCTGTACGGCGATGAGCACTACGAGCACTCCGGCCTTCCGGTCAATAATGGATTTAACACGCCCCAGTGCATTTCTCCCAAATAGCATCGGCAGACTTATTGGGGTTGGCGGACCAATCGTTTCTGCTGAGTTGATTTCACTCAAGCCGCAGACCGTGGTTTACACGATCGATCCGAGTTTCCGTTGGTCTAACGGCGACCAATTCTCGATAGATGATTTGAGTGCAGCGGTTACGAAAGGTCGAGCGTCGAGTGCCACCTGGGCTGACGGATACCATCACATCGTTAGCCAGACAGTTGGACCAAAGCTAAAGACTCTCCGCGTTGTGTTTGACAACCAGTACTCAGATTGGGCTGGGATGTTCCGCAATTTAGAGCATCAGCCCTTGGCAACAAATTGCTCGGCAGCCCAAGTTGTTTCACAACCATCACTCGGTCCATATTCAATTCTCTCGCTCTCACCAAAGATTGCCGTCTTGCAGGCCAACGAGGCCTGGCCTCATTATGAACAGCTGTACCGAACAGTTATTGTCGAGGCTGGCGCCAAAGCCAACCAAATCGGAGCAACTCCATTTGTCGATTTGCGCTACTCATTCACCGCCGAAGATCTCACGGCGTCAAGCAGCCACACGGACCGATGGGCAAAGATCGGTATCTCCAATCATTTGGCGACAATTCTCTACTCACCCCGGCGATACCTCCCCAGCCAGGTAGCGGTACGCGAGTATCTCAGTGCGGCGTTAAACCGCCAGGAACTCATCAACGAACTGGTCGGGGAGCGCACCTTCGCGGTAGCGACCGCAAACTCAAATCTGATTGGTCAGTCGCAGATCGGCTACAGCGGTACATCTGGCCTATCACCTGTGACTCAAATGACAATGCCCGATAATTCGGGGTCACAGTTTTCCGGTACAAGCGATTGCCGTTCTTGCGCAGCCTCAATGCTTGGCACAGGAAGAGGGCTTCGAGCAGCATCGGGAGTGACGACCTTCAACGGCATGGCCATCGCAATCAGACTGGCAGTTGGTCCGTCAGTCCAGATGCAAGAGTTGGGCAGATTGGTACAGGCTCAGTGGCGAGCCGCTGGCGTAGGCGTTTTTGTTGCTTCGTACCAATCTGATTTGGCGGCAGCAGATGCAGTCGCCTACGGCGCCTCAGACGCTGCGTTGGTGGAGCAGATCATCGGCCCCGTTGCCACTTCAGCAGCATCCTGGTACGGTCCTCGCCGTTCAGACCAGCTTGACCCAGGTTGGCGGTCAGTAGCTGGGAATGATGCAGCTTTCACAGCTCTCTCGACCTTTAATCCCGTGGATGCGTTAACTTCGTGGAAAGCCTTAGATTCTGAGATTGCTTCCAATTTTTGGGCTAGACCACTGTTCTCAATGCCTTATTACCTTCGATGGAGTGCGGGTATCTCGACTGTGGTGCCAAGCAACAGTCTCGACGGACTGATATGCCAGGTCACGCTGTGGAACGCGCCCTGAGGTATCAGGGCGCCCACTTGAGATAAACTGTTATCCCACGTCGAAGTGGTGAAATGGCAGACACGCTAGCTTGAGGGGCTAGTGCTCGAAAGGGCGTGCGGGTTCAAGTCCCGCCTTCGACACCAAAAGCTCTCTAGAGCGGTTGCAGGGCCGCCGGCGGTACCATTCCACATGGAGGTGCGCATGTCACAGGTCTTATTGGTTGCCTATGAGTCGCGCCCTGACGCCGTAGAACTGGCCAGCGTCACCAAGCACCAACTTGATTCGCTAGGTATCGATACTGAGATTGCCGTGGTTGGGGGTCAGGCGCTCCAGCCCTTTCTAACACCAGAATCCATCGTTGTTTCGCTTGGTGGAGACGGTACCTTTCTAAGGGCGGCTAGGTACGCCCACAATGCGACCGCGACCGTTATGGGTGTAAATCTTGGACGGGTGGGTTTCTTGGTGCCAGCGCAACCTTCGGAGATCGTCACGCAAGTGACAGCGTGCCGAGCAGGAGAGGTTCTCGTTGAAGACCGTCTGGTTCTCGACGTCCGGCTCTCTGATGGCAATCACGACATAGCAATCAACGAGGTGGTCGTTGAACGATCACAGGCGGGCCACATGGTACGCCTTAGAACATTTATCGGTGGCGATGAGTTTCTTACGTACTCGGCTGATGGTGTACTCGTGGCAACTCCCACTGGGAGCACCGGTTATAACTTTTCAGCCGGCGGTCCGGTGATGGCTACGAATCTCGCCAACATGGTTATGACTCCGATTGCTCCGCACTTCACCGTTGATCGCTCAATTGTTGTGTCTGGAAACACTGAAATTTCAATGTCAGTTCTAGATCGACCGGGAATCGTGGTAGCCGATGGAGTGAGGCTTGGCAGCATTGAACCGGGCGAGGATCTCACGATCCGTTCGCATGCCACCCCAATCCGAGTTGCGCTGCCTCAGAACTCGAAGTTTGGCGAGCGACTTCGTCACAGTTTGCGAGAAGGACATGCCTAGGCCGTTGTTGGCGTCACTTTCGGTGCGTGGCTTGGGCGTCATCGAAGACTCAACGTTGGAGTTTTCTGATGGCTTTACCGTTATCACTGGCGAAACCGGAGCGGGAAAGACACTCTTAGTGGACGCCCTAACGCTCTGCCTTGGTGGGGATGCCCGCTCGCCACGCCGGGGGAGCGAAATGATTGCCAACGCCGTTTTTTGTGACGCTGATGGGCGCGAGATTGCCCTCCAACGTTCGCTGACGGCGGGCGCACGACTCAAGGCCGTGTTGAATGGAATGCCCACCAGTAGCGAAGCACTACGCGCCACGGGTGAGCAACTGCTGGCCCTACATGGCCAGCATGATTCCCTTCAGTTGAAAAGTCGTGCTGATGTTCTCGCTCTCGTTGACACTTTCGGTTCGATCGACACATCGATTCTCGTTGGAATTCGGGTGGCGCTTAGTTCGCTCCGAACCGAGCAATCTCAACTCGGCGGCTCCGACGAGGAGCGCACTAAGGAGAGTGAGTTCATTGATTTTCAGATCCGGGAGATTGCATCGGCAAACATTTTGTCGGCCAGCGAATTGGAAGAGTCGATCGATGAGCTGATTACCCTGACCTCGGTTCGTGAACAACAGGGCACGATTGCATCCTTGATTGAGATGGCCGATGGTGACGAGTTTTCCCTTTTAGACCAACTAGGTGGAGGCGTGGCCACCTTGGGAAACCTCGGGGTCGTCGGCGATGCCAAGCAAGCGCTTTCTCTCGCCATAGAGCAAATTCGTGAAATTCTTCGAGAGTTGCGAGATGTTGCAGAGAATCTAGATTCAGACGCTGAGCGAATTGACCATCTGAATGGTCGAGTCGAGTTGCTACGGACGCTCAATCGCAAGTATGGAGGCTCTCTCCAGACTGTTATCCAAGAGATGAATTCATTGATGGAGCGCAGAGCATTTCTCGACTCAGCGAGTAGCAGAAGTTTGGTTATCCAAGAGGAGATTGAGAACCTCGAACACCAACTGCTGCGTGAATCAGCACGAATCCGCTCACTGCGAACTACTACAGCGAATCGCCTCACGCATCTCGTCCAAGAGCAACTGGTCAGAGTGGCTCTGCCAAATGCTCAGATGAGCATCGAGATTGACGGCGAGGACGGGTCGGAAATCGATATCCAATTCCGTCCAAATCCCGGGGCAAGTGCAGGATCACTCCAGGCGATTGCTTCCGGAGGTGAGCTTTCCAGAATTCTTCTCGCATTGTCATTGGTGACAGCATCTGATGGACTGGTGACGGTATTCGACGAGATCGATGCCGGCGTCGGTGGCAACGTGGCACAGTCCATCGGGGAGTGCCTAGCTGACTTAGGAAGAAATCGCCAAGTCATCGCAGTCACCCATTTAGCCACCGTCGCAGCGCGTGCACAGCATCATTTTGTAGTCGAAAAGACAGTTGCAGACGGCCAGACAAGTACCCTGGTGAGAAAGTTGTCGGCGGCGGAACGCCCTTCTGAAATTGCGCGAATGCTGTCGGGCGACGGTGCCGTGCCGGAGGCTCTGGCTTTGGCGAAGCAGCTCCTATCTGACCCATCCGAGAAATCCTAAAAATTGCCATTACACTGATTGTCCGTGACGAGTGCGAAGCGTGAAACGAAGTACGTATTTGTAACCGGCGGCGTTTCTAGCTCGCTAGGGAAAGGCTTAACAGCCGCCTCGCTAGGAAGACTCCTTAAGTTGCGTGGTCTGAACGTGACCATGGGCAAACTTGACCCTTACCTCAACGTGGACCCCGGCACAATGAACCCAGGTGAACACGGAGAGGTTTTCGTCACCGATGATGGCGGAGAAACTGACCTCGATCTCGGTCACTACGAGCGGTTTATTGATGAGCCCCTAACGAAACTGTCGAATACCACCACCGGTGCTGTCTATTCGTCAGTGATTGCCAAAGAGCGCAAGGGCGAGTATTTAGGCAAGACGGTCCAAGTCATTCCGCACATTACGAACGAGATTAGGGATCGAATTTCGCGCCTCGGATCCCAGGGTGCTGATGTCGTCATTATCGAGATCGGTGGAACCGTGGGTGACATCGAGATCATCCCGTTCATCGAATCAATTCGACAGTTCAGGCATCAAGTGGGCAAGGAGAATGTCTGCTACGCCCATTTGACGCTTGTGCCTTTTCTGGGTGGTTCGAAGGAACATAAGAGTAAACCCACGCAGCACTCCGTTGCCGAGTTGAGGTCGATGGGTATTCAGCCAGACGTCATTGTGTGTCGCAGCGACCAGACTGTGTCACACGACATGAAGCACAAGATTTCTATGTTCTGCGACGTAGCGACGAGCGCCGTGATCAGCGCAATCGACGCAGGGAGTCTTTACGACATACCACTTTTGCTCCACGAAGAGGGCCTTGACGCGATTGTTTGCGAGACTTTGGGTATTGATTTAGACGAGCACCCCATCAATCTTTCTCTGTGGGAGAAGGTGTCGCAGCAGGCTCACTCTGCAACCAAGCCGATCAGAATTGGTCTCGTTGGCAAGTACATAACCATGCCCGATGCGTACCTGTCGGTCTATGAGTCAATACTGCATGCGGGCTTTGGGTCCGGATGTCGGATTGAAGTCGTGCAGGTTGATGCCGAGTTCGTACCAGCCTCCTATTCGGCTGAGTTTCTTGACCAGTTAGACGGCATCATTATTCCTGGCGGGTTTGGTGAGCGTGGTGTCGAAGGGATGATTGCCACAGCGAAGATTGCTCGCGAACGAGGTATCCCCACTCTCGGTATCTGTCTCGGAATGCAAGTTATGGTGATTGAAACTGCGCGCCATCAGCTCGGTCTGACGAACGCCAACTCTACGGAGTTCAATTCCACTACCGAATTTCCCGTTATCGACCTCATGTCGGATCAGGTGAACGTGACTGACAAGGGAGGCACTATGCGCCTCGGCGCGTATCCGGCCATGCTGGCCGAGGGTTCAATAGTCGCAAGCCTCTACGGATCGCCAGTTGTGTCAGAGCGCCATCGGCACCGATACGAATTCAATGCCCGGTTTAAGGATCAGTTCGAACAGGTGGGAATGATGTGCTCGGGACTGTCGCCCGACAGTCGACTTGTTGAGTTTGTCGAACTTGGCGGCCACCCATATTTTGTGGGCACTCAGGCTCATCCAGAATTCAAATCACGACCTGACCGACCACACCCTCTCTTTGTGGGACTTCTAGCCGCCGCCGTAAAGCGAAGCGACAGCCGCGAGAATCGTATTTTCAACATCGACACCCTTCAGGCAGGTTCGTGAGTCAATTCTCAATCGTTGACCGAGAGACGATTCTGCAGTCATTTGTGTTCGACGTTGAGCGAAGAACGATTCAAGATGGACTTGATTCGTTCACCCGAGACGTCGTGATTCATCCTGGTGCGGTTGCGATTGTT
>CALAYR010000167.1 GCA_937894805.1 uncultured Acidimicrobiaceae bacterium
TGTGGACACAGGTCCCGAGCTCGGGGAACCAGAGCGTCATGGAGTCATCGGCATCGCTGGGTGCGTGGTAGGCCTCGACACGTAGGCCGGCGATAGTCGTCGTTGAACCGTCGGCCAAGGTGTGCGTGACGGGGATGTGCCCAGGAGTAAAGGGTGCGTGAGCAGGGTTGCGATAGTAAAAACCCAGACCGATGTTGACTGTGGCGTCGGGTCCCTCGAGCGGCATCATCATGGCGAACTGTTCAACGAGTCCGCGGACGTAGGCCGGTGAGATTTCGGAGGAGGTGCGAGATCGGTTGAAGGCAATCTTCTCGTGACCATAGATCGGGAGCGGGTTGACGTGGTTGCCCTCTTCCAAAATTGCCTTGGTGCCTTCGATGTAGTGGAAGTGCGTGTAGATCACGGCCGCAATGGGGCGAGGGGTGTGGATCCGCAGCTCGTGTAGGGCGGCGCGCATCTCTTCGATGGACTCGCCCGAGTCGATGGCGATGATGCCACCGGGTCCTTCAATGAAGGTCTGGTTCGAGAGGCCGTTCCCGACAAACGTCCAGACGCCTGGTCGGACCGCTTCGAAGTTCTTCTTGATGACGTCGTTCTGCGCGGCGTGCTCGTGGTGCGCGCGGGCCCCATTTGGCAGTGTCACGGTGTTGCGTGCATTTGAGTCGATATTCATCCGGAGCCCCCTCGGTACCGGACAATGTTCGCATACTTCGCGAAGCCAGGGAGAGTTCCCTAGGCGCCGTACTTGGTGTGCAGGGAGCGCAGTACGTCGTCAAACTCGCGCATCGTGCGGTCCAAAATGGTGGCCACCGGTTCGACGGCCGTGATGCGTCCCATCACCTGTCCACCGAGGGCGATGGAGGCTTCTAAATCGCCCCCGAAGTAGAGGTCCTTGACGGCACCAAACTCCATCATGGAAACGGAGTCTTCGTGTTCGAGTCGCGTGGTGCGTTCGGTGCGCAGCGCCCGCAGCGCGGGGCGTGAGAAGCGGTTCAGAAAAATGGTGTCCGTCTCGGCGCCCTCCACGATGGCGTTCTTCCAGTTCGCATGAACCGGTGATTCGGCGGCGGCCACCATGCGGGTGCCCATCTGAACGCCCTCGGCCCCGAGAGCGAAGGCTGCGGCCATGGAGGCCCCGTCGGTTATGCCACCGGCGGCAACCACCGGAACGTCGACGTGGGAGCAGACGAGGGGAAGGAGCACCATGGTCGAAACATCACGGGGATTCTTGAAGCCACCACCCTCACCGCCTTCCACCACGAGACCATCAACGCCCGCCTCGACGGCCTTGAGGGCCGCACTCAAGGTGGGAACGACGTGAAAGACCACGAGGCCCGCTTCTTTGAGGGCCGAGGTGTACTTGGTGGGGTCACCGGCCGACGTGGTTACGAACTTGACGTTGTTCGCCACGACAAAGTCCACGATGTTGGGGTCGCGCACGAAGGCCTGGGCGATGTTGACGCCGAAGGGCTTGTCGGTGAGCTCACGCATCAGTTCAATTTCGCGCTTGACGTTGTCGAGTTCACCCGAAGAGGTCTCAATGATGCCGAGCCCGCCGGCGTTGGAAACGGCACTGGCGAGTGCGCTGCGCGCGATCCAACCCATGGGTGCCTGCAGGATTGGTTTTTCAACGCCCAGGAGTTCGGTAATGCGATTGTGGATAGCCATGGTTGCCCCTTCCGATTGTTGGCGAATCGTACTCCGAGCACCGATGAACGAAGAGAACTACCGTGAGTCGATGCATCGTTCCAAGTCGGCCCTGGCATTTTTGGCCGTAATTTTCTTGATCAAAGTTGGCTACGTCATCCACCAACGTCAAACGTCACCGATGCCTAGTAATTCAACGTCCACGAGCATCACCGCTCCGCCCTCGAGTACCTCGACGTCACTCTTTACAACGACGACCATTCCCTCGGGCGTCATGGCTACGGCCGTTCTCACGTCGCCGACGGAGTCGGGACCCCTCGACGGGAAGATCGTGGTGATCGATCCGGGCCACAACGGCGCCAACTGGATGAATCCTTCAATCATCAACCGGCTCGTACCAGACGGCCGAGGCCAAAAGGCCTGCGACACCACGGGCACCGCGACGAACGAGGGATACGCCGAAGCGGCTTTTGCCTTCTCGTTGGCCCTTCGCGTTCGCGAGATTCTGCTCGCCAGCGGTGCCGCCGTGCAATTAACGCGGGGCAACAACAGTTCAGTCGGACCCTGCGTAGACACGCGGGCCGAGATTGGCAATACTGCCCACGGTGACGTGGCCCTCTCGCTCCATGGCGATGGCGGACCGAGTGCCGGTCACGGGTTTGCCGTCTTGGTTCCGGTATCGAGTTCAACCAACAGTGCCGTTGTCACCTCGTCTCGCGAATTTGGGCAGCGCTTAGTCAGCTCGTTCACATCAGTGATGCCCGTGAGCGACTACCTCGGGTCCCAGGGAATCCAACCCCGCAGTGACTTGGCCGGTCTCAATCTCACCAAAATCCCCAAAGTCCTCATTGAGTGTGGAAATATGCGTAATACCAATGACGCGAGATTGATGAAAGACAGTGCGTGGCAGCAACGTGCCGCTCAACAAATTGCTCAAGCGATCACAAAGTTTCTAACTGGGGGATAGATGTGGGACGAGTAGTGCGAGTTTTCATCACGGCCGCTCTAGTCGCCCTCAGCGTTATTACGGTTGCGCCGTCCGCCTCAGTCGACGCGGCGACGCCCGCCCCTTCGCGTTGTCTCATGCGACCTGCCCTTCAGATAGCACCAACTAATCCCCCGTCGCCACCGGCCCAACCGAACCACTGCACAATTTTGTCGATCGGTGATTCGGTGGGACTGGACTTGGGTATCGGGCTCACTCACGAGTTTGCTAATCAACGAAGCGTCGCCCTTATTTCTCGCGGCGTCGTTTCCACGGGACTGGTGCACGACTCGTTCTACAACTGGCCCGCTCACCTCACGGACTACTTGAGTCGCTGGCACCCTGACGTCGTCGTTGTCTGCGTGGGCGCCAACGATCATTCGTCGATCTATACCAACGGTCGTTCGGTGCCGCTGCTCACGTTGCCCTGGCAGGCGGCGTACCAGGCACGCATTCGACAGATTGCCGACATCGTTCGCCGCTTCGGAGCTCAGATTGTGTGGGTCGGCGTGCCCGTCTCCAGTACCGGTGGATACCGACAAGCGATGAAGGCCATGAACTCCATCTACAAGGGTGTGATGGCCAATTCTCCCGGCGGCTTCTACATCGATACCTGGGATCTCTTTGCCTCATCCACCGGTGCAGTGCGCCCCACGGCCAAAGTGAATAATCGAGTCATGCAGGTGCGCAGTTTGGATCTCATTCACTACACCCCAATCGGGTGTGATGTCTTTGCCACCTACGTCATTCGTGCCATGGCCACGAAATACAACGTCATCCTTCGCCCCTCAACCCCGGCGGAAATCACCGGGTAGGACGCGCCATCGAGTGTGGCGTACGGTGGAACGACGGACTATCGAGGAGACGTTGTGAGCTACATCCCCGCCTTGTTTGTGGGTCACGGCAGTCCGATGAACACGTTGGAGACCAATCGCTTCACCACGGCGTGGAGCGAGATGGCGGTCTCATTCCCCAAGCCCCGCGCCATCGTGGCCATTTCGGCCCACTGGTATATCGATCAGACGGCCGTTACCTCCATGGCGCACCCCCGCGTGATTCACGATTTTTTCGGCTTCCCGCAGGAGCTTTCCGACTTTGCGTATCCGGTGAGTGGCTCCCCGGAGTTGGCTCGCCAGCTGGCCGAGCTCGTCCAGCCCGACGTGGTGGCCCTCGACGATTCATCGTGGGGCATTGATCACGGCACGTGGTCGGTACTGGCCCACATGTACCCGCAGGCCGATGTGCCCGTTGTGCAGTTAGCGATAGACGCCACTCGACCACTCGAATACCACATGGAACTTGGCGCCAAGTTGGCCCCCCTCATGGGTGAGGACGTGTTGATTCTCGCGAGTGGCAACGTGGTGCACAACCTCCGACAGATTGCCTGGGATGGCGAGGGCCGCGGCTACGACTGGGCGCAACGTTTTGATGACGAAGCCCACCGACTGATGAGTAACGAGCCCGCCAACCTGGGGAATGTGCGGGTGAGCGGTGACTACAACCTCGCGGTACCGACCCCGGACCACTTTTTACCGTTGGCCTACGTCGCGGGTCTCGCGGCCGCTACTGATTCCTCGGTGTCGACCTTCGCCGAGGGCTGCACGATGGGATCGCTCTCGATGACGAGTTATCGGGTTGATGTGAAGGGCTAAATCCTTCTGTCTGCGGCGACGAGCTCTTCGGCGTCACCGCGGAGGCACTCACCTAAGTCTTCGTCGCTGCCGGCCGTGGGTAGCCTTAGTACCTCTTGGCCATTCTTCTAGATCTTCAACGTGTCTCATTCGAGGGCTCTGACCGGACCCTGCTACGTGACCTCGGACTCACCATTTCGACTGGTGATCGCATCGGGGTTGTCGGCATCAACGGAGCGGGGAAGTCGACACTTCTCCGTATTGTGGCCGGCGACCTCGCTCCCGACACCGGCAACATCACTCGCGGTCGAGGCGTCACGGTCGGTTTCTTAGAACAGATTCCCCACCTACCCGAGGGCACGGTTCGCGAGGCGCTCGGCAGCGGCTGGGAAATCGATGCTGCTCTCGATCGTTTGGGCATGTTGCAGGCCGTCGATACTCAGATCAGTGCTCTCTCGGGTGGTCAGCTCAAGCGCGTGGCTCTGGCTCGCGTCTTTGCCAATCCCGATGACGTCTTGATATTGGACGAACCAACCAACCACCTAGACCTCGGGGCCATCGAGTGGCTCGAACAACAGATCAAGGCCTTCAAGGGCGCCATCGTGCTCGTCAGTCACGACCGCTTCTTGCTCGATCAAGTCACGACCCGCATGTTGGAGATTGATCGCGGTCACACCTACACCCACGCCGGGGGCTACTCCAAGTTGCTCGAGACTCAGGCCGAACGTGAAGAGCAGGCCGCTTCGGCCGAACAGACGCGTAAGAATTTGGCTCGCCGCGAACTGGCGTGGTTGCGCCGAGGCGTCAAAGCCCGTGCGACGAAACCCCAAGCCCGCATCGATGCCGCCCAGCGCCTCCTGCAGGCCACGCCCGAAGCGGCTGCTCGCAGTGGCACGCTGGATTTGGCCGCCGATATGCCGCGACTAGGCAACACCGTTATTAAGGCGCACAACGTCCACTTCTCCTACGACGAGAAGCGCGAGATCATTCGTGACGTCACGTTGGAACTTGGGCCCGGGGATCGCATTGGGATTGTCGGACCCAACGGCGCGGGCAAGTCGACCTTTGTCAATCTCTTAGCTCAGAAGACGGAGCCCACGATGGGCACCATGAAGCACGGCCCCACCGTCGCTCTGGCCTACTTCGATCAACACGGCGATGACTTTGATGGCACGAAGACGGTGCAAGAACTGGTCGCCGGTCCGCGGGGTATTCCCGGCTCGCCGGCCGACGTGGCACTCATGAAGCGTTTTTGGTTCACGGGCGCGTTGCCCCAGTCTAAGGCCATTGAACTCTCCGGTGGTGAACGCCGTCGACTACAACTCCTGCTCGCGATGTCTAAGCGGCCCAACGTCTTAATTTTGGACGAACCGACCAACGACTTGGACCTCGAAACGATTCGTTTGATAGAAGAGTTCCTCGCCGAATGGCCGGGCACCCTGATCGTTGTCTCGCACGACCGCGCCTTCCTCAGCCAGACCACCGATCGTCTCTTGGAGGTCCACCTCGACGGCTCCATCGCCGACGTGCCGGGGGGCATTGACGCGTGGATCGCGAGAGCGGCCGGCGTCATCGACTCGCCGGTGGCCGCCACCACAAGCGCCACGCCGGCCGACTCAGCCTCGAAGAACAAGCTGCTGCGCGAAGCCGGCAAGGTCGTGGAGCGCATCGAACGCCAAGTGGCCAAGCTGGTCGACAAGATTGCCGCCACGCCGGACTACGAAGAGGCCGGTCGATTGACCAAGGACTTAAACGCGCTGCGCCAAGAGCTACACGAGGCCGAAGAGCGCTGGTTGGCAATAAGTGAGTCCTAAGCCCTAGCGTTACAGCAACGAGATTCAGCACCCCCAGCGTGTTGGTTGAAAGAGTGAATACGTAATGAGTCCTGCTGCCACCATGCCCACTGACCTTGATGTGCTCGTCGTGGGCGCCGGACTCTCCGGCGTTAACGCGGCCTACCACTTGGCGCACTCCCCACTCGCTCCGCGTTTCGCAGTTGTAGATACCCACGAGTCCTTCGGTGGGACGTGGTTGATTCACAAGTATCCCGGCGTGCGCACCGACACCGAGGCCTACACGTTGGGCTTCTCCTTTAAGCCGTGGGTCGGCGCCCCCTACGCCGACGCCTCGGCGATTCAGCAGTACATCGGCGAAACAATCGAAGAGTTTCAGCTCTCTGACAAATTTTTCTTCGAACGTCAGATAACGCACGCCAGCTGGGACCCGACTGCCGAGCACTGGACCGTTCGAGGACGACACGGCGCCGAAGAGTTTTCGCTGACAACGAAGTTCCTCTGGATGTGTCACGGCTACTACCGCCACGAAGCGGGCTACACCCCCGAGTGGCCGGGCTTTGCCTCATTCAAGGGACAAGTCGTCCACCCGCAGAACTGGCCGACCGATATCGATCTCGCCGGTAAGCGGGTCGTCGTTATTGGTTCTGGTGCCACCATGGCGACGCTGGTGCCCAACATTGCCGATGAGTGTGCCCACGTCACCGTGCTGCAGCGTTCACCGACCTTTTTCTTTCAGAGCCCCAATGTTGAGCCCCTGGCCGACCAGCTTCGTCAGTACGACACGCCGGAAGAGTGGATCCACGAAATTGTCCGCCGCAAGTCGGTCGCCGAAATGCAGTCACTGGTGCAGATTCAACAACTGCACCCCGAGATATCCAAGTCCACCCTGATTGGCATGGTGGCCAAGCAACTCCCCGAGGGCTACGACGTCGAGCGCCACTTCACGCCCCGACACTTGCCCCAAGACCAGCGGGTCTGTCGCATTCTGAACGGTGATCTATTCGCCAAAATCTCCGAGGGCAAAGTCTCCATGGTCACTGATGAGATCAAGACCTTCACGGAAGATGGCATCGAAACGCTCGACGGCGTCACCATCCCCGCGGACATCGTTATTACGGCGACGGGATTTAATCTCTCCGTGCTCGGTGACGTGAACTTCTCGGTGGCCGGCGAAGACGTGAACTTTGCCAACTCGGTGACCTATCGCGGCATGCTCTTCACCAATCTGCCCAACTTGGCCTGGACCTTTGGCGCGTTGCGACTGAGCTGGACTATGCGGGCCGACCTGGTGAGTCAGTACGTGTGTCAGCTGCTCGAGCACATGAAGGCCGTCGGTGCCACCACCGTGGTGCCCGAGTTACGCCCCGTCGATGCCTCGATGGCCTTCCAACCATTCGTTGACCCCAAGCAGTTCAATCCCGGGTATCTCATGCGGGCCCAACACCTCATGCCTAAAGCGGGCGAGCACGCTCCGTGGCAGATGAGCATGGACTTTTGGGCCGAACGAGAAGACTTTGTCGACGAAACCTTCGATGACGGCTGCTTGCAGTTTCGTTAGGAATCATCGCTTCGTAGCGAACAACACAGACGAGGTCCTGTCCTAGGGCTCCGATACCCTTGAGCACGATGAGCACCGTGTCACTTTTCCAAGGCGAGGGCCTACGGCCGCTCGCGGACAAGTTGATCGAGTCCATCGGACAAGACTCCCCGCTCCAGAAGCGAACCATTGTCGTACCGAGCCCCCAGGTCGGACAGTGGCTGGAGCAGTACGTGGCAACGCGGTGGGGCGCAATCGCCAACTGGGACGTCCTACTCGTGGACCCGTTTCTAGCCAGCACCCTCTACGACGACCCACGCGACTTCGAGGCCTGGAGCTCACTTTCGCTGACCGGCCAGATGCTGGCGCACCGTGGCGAGACCCCACTTTCCGTAACTTCCGCGGCGACCCGTGCGCGTAATCTCCGCGAAGTCCTCCTCTGGCGGCCTCATCGATTTGACGACTATCTCATGGGTGTCGACCAAGGTATTGAGGCCAAGGTGGTTGGCTCCCTGCGGGCCCAAGGACTCCAGACACCGTGGGAAGCGTTGCAGACCAAGGAGTTGAACGTAACCGCGGAGTGTGTGATTTTTGGAATCCGCGAGCTATCGCACGGCTCCCTCTTGCCCTCAGTAGTGCGTCGAGTATCGGCGAGTGCGTCGGTGCAGGTGTATCTCACCTTGCCCACAGTTGACCTGGCAGCGCTCACCAACGAATCGTCGCTCGTCACCACGTGGGGAGCGACCCAACTGGCCCATCGCACCGTTTGGCGAGAGGCCTGCCCCGACGCAACCGTCATCGACTGTGCCGATGAACCACGAGTTCTCCGTCAAGCCCTCCGTGGCGATGCGTCGGTCAACAAGGACCACGTCGTTGAAGCAATCCAGCTTCACGGGACCGTCGGCCCCGGTCGTCAGGTGGAGGTCGCCCGCGACGTTATTGCTCGGCTGATTAATGAACTCGATATTGCTCCGCATCAAGTACGGGTCGTCACAACCGATCCCACGCAATTTGCCCCACTCTTTGATGCTGAATGGCGCCACCAGGGAACTACTCGCCAGTCACTGCAATTCGAAGTGGCCGACCCCAGTTTGGCGCGAGCCAGTTTTCGTTTGGAGGCCTTCGAGCGATTTCTGCGCACGATTGACTCGCACTACACCGTTAACGATTTCATTGCCCTGTTGAGCCAACCGGCTCTGCTCGTGGGCTTGGGCATCAGTCAGGCCAACGGCGAACGGCTTCGCGAACAAGCACTGGAGTCAGTAAGCCTGGGTCTCGACGGAGAAAGTCGAGCCGGTCTCGAAATTTTCCATGCGGGGGACGACTCCGGAACGTGGCGGCGATTCGCCGATCGCGGGCTCCTGGCATCCGTTTTTGAAGAGACGAGAGCGGCATCGGCCTCGATCGCCCCACTCGGTGTGGCCGAAGATCGTGAAGCCATGGCGGCCATCGCCGAGCTCACCGATTTTCTGCTCGACGCGCAGCACGAAGTTTCCGTCGTGCGACCGCTTTCAGAATGGGTGAACTGGTATCGAGAGATTGCCGATCGCTTTATCGGGGCCGTAGCGGATGTCACTGACAACGGACTCGAGAAAATCTTCGAACGGCTTGGTCGCGTGGCCGTCACATCTAACCCCAGACTTTCCTTTAGCGAGGCCCGCGACTTTGTCGAATCGCTGGCTTCCTCTCTCGGTGGCGGGCAGACCTTTGGTCGCGGGGGAGTGGTGGTTCAGGGCATTGACGGATTGGCCGATGCCCCCTTTGCCGTTACCTGCGTCCTCGGCCTGGACGACGATTTAATACCCTCCCCGATGTCGCCTCCGGCCCACTTGGCTCCCGCTCAACCGGGCGACCCGTCGCCGCGGGCCCGCTTTCGCAGCAGCCTCCTGGCGCAAATTCTCTCGACGACCCACCGCGTGGTGCTCTTTACGACAGATCGTTCGGTTCGCGACAGTTCACCTATCGGTCTCTCGGTGCCACTCGCGGAGCTCGATGGCGCTCTGCGTCCCGTCCTTGGACACCAGGGCATTGCACTGCGTCGTCATCCCCGGCACGGCTTTTCAATCAATATCGAATCTGAGAAAGTCATTGCCGATGTGGCTCCGACACTCGTAACGTCAGATGACTTCTCCACCACTGCCTTCTCCCTCGATGGGGCTCACGCCCAACTAGCCACCCTGCTGGCCGGTCGCAGAGATGGTGACCGCGAGTTCGAATTGGACATTCCAACTTCGTTGCAGAGCGAGAGTGCGCCGCTTGAGATTGACCTCGTCGAACTCGAGCGCTTCTTGAAGAACCCCCAGGGCACGTACGCCACCAAGTTCCTCGGGAACGCCCGTATTGCCGACTCACACGAAGAGGCCGGCCGAACACCACGACGTGAGCTTTCGCCCCATCGTGAAGTTCCCAGTATCAAGCGCCAGTTGGTAACTGAAGGGCTGTCTCGCGGTTACGGCGAAATGAGAGAGCACCCTGATGACCTCACGGGTCTGGTGGCACCGGCTTTCCGCGTTGACGTTGAGTCCAAAATCGATCGCGCTCGGCTTGAGAATTTTGTTCGCAACCACCAGTCCGACGTGGCCGCACTCGGCGTCGAGCCCTCCATCCTCTCGCTTGCGCCGGGGTTCTCCGTGGGCCAAGAACCCCGAGAACTACTGCGTGGCGACGTCAGCGTCTACGAACTTGAGGACGAAGTGCTGATTGTGCGTACGACGACCAGTTCGAAGTTGGAG
>CALAYR010000168.1 GCA_937894805.1 uncultured Acidimicrobiaceae bacterium
GCCGGGCCGGGGAAAGTATTGGGTCAGCTCCCGATACTCCGAGTCGATGACCGTGGCGGAGGCGTCAAAGGCGACGGTCCGTACGCCAGTCGTACCGGCATCAAGAGCAAGGATGAGGTCCACGGGCCAACGCTAGCGAAGGTGGCCGACGGGCGAGGTATTCACTAGGTTGAGACGATGGCGACAACGCAGCGCGACGGACTCTCGATCTACTACGAAGTGATCGGCACCGGGCCACGTCTCCTGGTCCTCAACGGCAGCGGTGCATCCATTGCGTCCTCGCAGCTACTTATTGGCTTCTTGTCCCGACACTTCACGGTCCTTGTTCACGATCAGCGCGGTCTCGGTCGCACGGCCCTCCAGGGCACTACCGAGCACCCGTCGATGGCCGATTATGCCCTCGACGCTAAAGCCGTCCTCGACGCCATGGGCTGGGAGCAGACGGCGGTATTCGGACTCAGCTTCGGTGGCATGGTGGCACAGGAGTTCGCCGTGACCTGGCCCGACGTGGTGACGCGGCTGGCACTGCTCTCTACGAGTTCTGGTGGCCCCGGTGGTTCGAGCTACCCGTTACACGAGATGGCTTCGATGCCACCCGACGAGCGGGCCCGCGTGGCTCTCCACAATCTCGATATGCGTTTTACGCCGGAGTGGCTTGCCGAACATCCCAGTGATGCGGCGCTGGTCACCGCAATGGCGACCCAAGCGCTGGTCGAAAAGAGTGAGGAGGTAGTGCGCGGCGAGCAGGCTCAGCTCTACGCCCGGTCCTTTCACGACACGTGGGATCGTCTCGGAGCGATTTCGAGTCCCACCTTCGTAGGTGTCGGTCGCTACGACGGCCTGGCCCCACTCGCCAACGCCGAGACCATGAGCCGAGCGATTCGCGACTCAGTCCTCGAGGTCTATGAGGGTGGCCACATCTTTATGGCTCAAGATCGCCGGGCCATGCCCGAGGTCGCCGCCTTTCTGGCCGGTGCGAATTGAGTTGAATCCAGGCTCTCCGGGCCATTTCTCCTGATGCGAGCGGGGCAGATTTTCTTGGCGGGTAAATCCCCAAAACAGTGATTGACAACGTATAGTTACAGTGCTGTAATTACACAGTATCTAGCGGTGGGGCGTAGTGGAAGCACTACATCTTGTGTTTTGGGAGCGGGGAAGCAATTATCCTTCCCACTTCAACTTCGTCTGGATATCGCAGTTTTGCAGTGTCGGAAACACTTGAGGAGAAATAGAAATGGCCATCGCACCACAGCGACTCGGAATCGGACTACGCCGATTCTTTACAACAGAAGACCGTCACCCCTACGACGATGTGATTTGGGACATTCGTGATTCACGCATCACGAACTTCCGCGACGGCTCAGTGGCCTTCGAACAGCTCGGCGTTGAAGTGCCCTCCGACTGGAGCCTCAATGCGATGAACATCCTCGCGCAGAAGTACTTCCGTGGCACCCTCGGCACCGACGAGCGTGAGACCAGCCTGAAGCAGGTCATCGACCGCATCGTCGACACCGTTACCGAGTGGGGTGTCAAGGACGCCTACTTCACCGACGAAGTTGAGGCCGAGACGTTCCGCGCCGAACTCAAGCACCTCCTCGTGACCCAAAAGGCTGCCTTCAACTCGCCCGTATGGTTCAACATCGGCGTGAAGGGCGTCCCCCAGCAGGGCAGTGCCTGCTTCATCCTCGCCGTCAAGGACTCGATGTCCTCGATCCTGAACTGGTACACCGAAGAAGGCATCATCTTCAAGGGTGGCTCGGGCGCTGGCGTGAACCTCTCGAAGGTTCGTAGCTCGGCCGAACTACTCGAAGGTGGCGGCACCGCTTCGGGCCCCGTCTCCTTCATGCGTGGTGCTGACGCTTCGGCCGGCACCATCAAGTCCGGTGGTAAGACGCGCCGCGCCGCGAAGATGGTCATCTTGGACGTGGATCACCCAGACGTCGAAGAATTCATCTGGTGCAAGGCCCAGGAAGAGAAGAAGGCCCACGCACTGCGCGACGCCGGCTTCGACATGGGTCTCGATGGCAAGGACATCCACTCCATTCAGTACCAGAACGCCAACAACTCGGTTCGAATCAGCGACGACTTCATGAACGCCGTCCTCACCGACGCCGACTGGAACCTCGTCGGTCGCTCCACCGGACAGCCTGTCCGCACCGTTAAGGCCCGTCAGCTCTGGCGTGAAATCGCCCAAGCGGCCTGGGAGTGCGCCGACCCCGGTCTGCAGTTCGACACCACCATTAACAAGTGGCACACCTCGAGCAACACGGACCGTATCAACGGTTCGAACCCCTGCAGTGAGTACATGCACATCGACAACTCGGCTTGCAACCTCGCCAGCTTGAACTTGATGAAGTACCTCCGCAACGACGGTCGTTTCGACGTGGAAGCCTTCAAGGCCTCCGTCGAAGTGCTCTTCACGGCGCAGGAAATCATCGTCGGCAACGCTGACTACCCAACCGAGATGATTGGGGCGAACTCTCGCAAGTTCCGCCAGCTCGGTATTGGTTACGCCAACATCGGCGCCTTGCTGATGGCCTCAGGTCTGCCGTACGACTCCGACGAAGGTCGTGCCTGGGCTGCCGCCATCACCGCGTTGATGACCGGACACAGCTACGCCACGAGTGCTCGCACCGCTGGTCGTATGGGTCCTCACGCCGGTTACCACGAGAATGCCGAGCCCATGAACAAGGTTCTGGGTATGCACCGTGACGCCGTGAAGCAGATTGACGCCACGCTGGTCCCCGAAGAACTCCTCGCGGCCGCCCAGCAGGCTTGGGACGAGGCCGTAGAGCTCGGAGCCAAGTACGGCACCCGTAACGCTCAGGCTTCAGTCTTGGCCCCGACGGGAACGATCGGTCTCTTGATGGACTGCGACACCACCGGAATTGAGCCTGACCTCGGTTTGGTCAAGTTCAAGAAGTTGGTCGGTGGTGGCAACATGGCCATCGTCAACCAGACGGTGCCACGTGCGCTCGAGAAGCTCGGCTACGGCCCAGATGAAATCGACGTCATCGTTGCCTACATCGACGAGCACAAGACCATCGTGGGTGCGCCGAAGCTTCGCGCTGAGCACCTCCCGGTCTTTGCCTGCTCCATGGGTGACAACACGATTCACTACATGGGTCACTTGCGCATGATGGGTGCAGTGCAGCCCTTCATCTCGGGTGCGATCTCCAAGACCGTGAACATGCCCGAGGACGCGACCATCGAGGAAGTGGAGCAGCTCCACCTCGAGGCGTGGAAGCTGGGTGTGAAGGCCGTTGCCATCTACCGTGACAACTGCAAGCTCGGCCAGCCTCTCTCGACCATGAAGAAGGACGGCGAGAAGCAGGAGAAGGACGCACCAGTGGCTATCGCCGACGACGCGAACCTCTTGCTCGAGATTGCCCAGCTCAAGAAGGAACTGGCCACCGCACGCTCCAACGAAGGCCAGTCTGTCCTCGTCGGTGCCGTTCGTGAGCGTCTGCCACGTCGCCGTGTGTCGACGACCTTCTCCTTCCGCGTAGCGGACTGCGAGGGCTACGTCACCGTCGGTGAGTACGAAGACGGTCGTCCCGGTGAAGTCTTCAT
>CALAYR010000169.1 GCA_937894805.1 uncultured Acidimicrobiaceae bacterium
CGGATATCCACCGCCATTACGAATGAAGGACCGCTGCTTTGCAACCTTGTGGTCGATGCGGAGCAGGACCTAGGGCCGAGAGGGCGGCAGCTCGCGTATTGCGGGCATTCGCTAGAGCCTCTTCGTAGTTGGCACGAGCCGCTTTGCGCACCGAGGCAATACCCGACTGCTTGGCTGCGCGGTACGTCACCTTCGCCGCATCGATAACTGTCTTGTACGCAGCCACAATCGCTTTGGCCGCGTCGTGGTAGGCGTTATAGGCCGCGAGGGCTGACTGATCACACTTCTTTTTCGCGTACTGGACATCCGCGTGGGCGACGGCGGGTACAACCGAAACCAGACCCATACTCATCACAGTGGATACCGTGACCATTACTAAAGCTCGGCGCATCTTCACCCTCTGACGTAGCACCTCAAGGTTAGCGAAAATCTAGAAAATTGCTAGGCGGGTCGGTGAAACCAGTAGCGGCGAAACGTTGCCCCGTCGGGTCGCGTTGTGGAGCGTTCGAAGACCCCACCACAACGCTCAATAACCGCCGCTGATGCCACATTGGATTCAAGGCAGGTAAGCAAAATCTCATCAATAAGTGCTTCGCGGGCTTTCGCGAGCTGCAATCGCAACATGGCCGCAGCGTGCCCCTGGCGACGAAATGCTGGACGAACGCAGTAGCCAATGTGGCCACCGAATTCGGAAAGGTACTCATTAAGGTCAAATCGGATCGACGTACTGCCCACTACCTCACCGTTGACTTCGGCGAGGTAGAACGTGGACCTAACGACATCGTCGGGAAGATCCACGCCGTCATGTAGTCGGTTGAGTCGATCCAAATATTCGGCCCAGGACCCATCTGCTGCGAGCTCCCAAGCAAAAACGAAACCGTCTGCCTCGAGTTCAATCTGTGCCTGGCGCACTACGGCCTCATCAGCCAAGACCGGAAGGCGCAGCGTTAACGGGCTATTCACCATGATCAGGGACCACCAGAATCGCCACTGAACCCGGCGCTGATTCCTTCTTGAAACGGGCAAAGAACTGCGAGGGAACAATGGCGAGGTACCAACCGAGCCAGTACTTACGCTTGATTAACTTCTCTACCGCCAAGAAGTCGTCACCGCGTAAGAGCTCAGCAGTTCCTTCGAGCACTTCAGCACCTTCGGCTACGACACCTCGAAAAGTCGAAGGTGCAATACAAACTTGAGGATTCTTCGCAATTCGCTTGACTTTAAAGGAAGTGTCATCCGACGTAAAGGCATAACCACCGCGATAGGGGACGACCCACACCGGTGTCGACGCGGCACTGCCATCTTGACGGTAGGAGGTGAAGGAGATGTACTTCGCATCCGCCACATTCATTTTTCTGCCAGCCATTACGCCCTCACCAACTTGCCAGGAAGGGCACCCGTAAATTCATCGTTCTCCACAATCGGCACACCGCTCACCATGGTCATCACGTAGCCCGAACCCCGTTGCACGAGACGCCGAGCACCCGTCGGAAGGTCGTAGGCCATTTCCGCCTTAGAGAAACCGAGGGCGTCGTAGTTGATGATATTGATGTCGGCCTTCATGCCCGGTGCGATGAGCCCTCGATCGTTCATGCCGTACAACTGTGCCGTTTGCAGTGTTTGGCGATGCACAATGAATTCAACGGGTAGACGATCACCGCGTTGACGATCTCAGGTCCAGTGGGTCAACATGAACGTGGGCATACCACCATCGCAGATGGCGCCACAGTGGGCACCGGCGTCAGAAAGCCCCATTCGGGTGGCGGGGTGTTGATGGAGTTCGCGCACCAGCTCGAGGTCTCCTCCGCTGTAGTTAAAGAGGGGCACATAGAGCATTCCGTGGCCGTCAAAGGCCAAAAGGGCGTCCAGCGCCAATTCTTGGGGCGTGCGCCCGGATGCATTCGCGAGCGCTTCTAACGAATCTGTCGTTGGGTTTGGCTCATAGTCAATGTTGTCAACGCCCACGGGATACATCCGTTCCCAACCCGACATCAAGAGTTCGGCATTCGGCGTTGACGACTTTCTCGACTCTTCGAGCAGCGCCTTACGTATTTCCGGCTTCTGCAGTTCACTTACTTTCTCAGCCAGGGAAAGATGCTCAAGCGCTCGCCACGTACGGTGACGAATGAACGGGTGCACGCTGCCCTCAAGACACTCGAGCACACCAATTGAGCGTCCCGCCACCTGACCCACGATGGGGATTCCGTCCGCGACGGCTCGATCGAGCTGCTCGACTACGTCCTTCCATACGTCCGGTGCGTGGCGCGTTTGCGAAAAGTTAAACGCCACTTTGGCACCGGACTGTTCCGCGAATGAGCGCATCCACTCAAACTGATCGGGTACGTCAGTGTGTTCAATAGCTAGCTGAAACACACTGGGGCGCCCGGTGCGCTTGCGAATTTCTTTCATCGCGTCAGCGAATGCAAAGAGCTCGTCGAGTTCGGCGAACGTGCCGGGAACAAACTCACCGTCTTTCGCTTTGTGCAGTGACGTGCGCGACGTGGATATACCCATGGCGCCGGCACTCAACGCCTCCTCCGCCAAACGTTGCATTTGCGCAATGTCCTCGGCGGTGGCTGGCTCGTTCGCCGCACCTCGTTCGGCCATGACGTAACCGCGCAGGGCGCCGTGGGCTAGTTGAAACCCGTAGTCGATGACGCGAGGTTCCTTTTCAATGGCGTCGAGAAACTCGGGAAAGGACTCCCACGACCAAACAATGCCTTCGGTCAATGCGGCACCAGGAATGTCTTCGACTCCCTCCATGAGCTGGACGAGCCACTCATGGCTGTTGGGCCGGACGGGGGCAAAGCCGACGCCACAGTTACCGCCGACCACGGTGGTAACACCATGCCAACTTGAGGGGGTAAACCAGGGATCCCAGGAGACCTGACCGTCATAGTGCGTATGGATATCAACAAAACCTGGCGTGACCAATTGGCCCTGGGCGTCGATTTCTCGAATCCCCGCACCAATTGTGCCGGGTTGACCCACTTCGCTAATGACCGAACCCGTAATGGCAATATCGGCGTTTCGACCGGGGGCACCGCTCCCATCGACAAGGAAGGCATTGCGAATAACGATGTCAAACATAACTTGAGCGTATCGCTAGGTCTGCCCTTCGGCAAAGATGACAAAATGAGACATGGCTATTACTGGAATGACTACGTTTCTCTGGTTCGATACGGAGGCACTAGAGGCGGCTGAGTTTTACTGCGGTCTCTTTCCCGATGCCAAAATCACCAACGTCGACTACTACCAAGCCGACGCGCAGCTTGCCGCCCACTCAGTCCTCACGGTCAGCTTCGATCTCTTTGGTTCGAAGTTCACCGCACTAAACGGTGGTCCCGGTAAGGACCACAACGACGCAGTCTCTTTTCAAGTGTTCTGCGACACTCAAGAAGAAGTCGATTTCCTCTGGAACGGTCTCATTGCCGACGGCGGCGAAGAGAGTTGGTGTGGCTGGTGCAGTGATAAGTGGGGAATTGCCTGGCAAATCATCCCCCATCGCCTGGGTCAATTGCTGAGTGACCCCGACAGCGAGCGCTCCGTGCGCGCTTTTCAGGCCATGCGGACCATGCGCAAGATTGAGATTGAAGGGCTCAATAGCGCCGTCGAATTGGCGTAGCGTATTCATCTATTCGCGGGGAGGGTGAATGTAATGGCAAAGGCATCTGACTACCAGAAGCAGCTCCACACAACTGCCGAGCATCTCATAGCCACGGCCCTCGAGTTGATGAACTCCAAGCCCCTCGACAGGGTGACCGTCGAGGAAGTATTGAACAACTCCGGTGTGGCTCGCAGTTCTCTCTACCACCACTTCGAGGACTTTCACCACTTGATGGAAGTGGCGCTTATCCGCCGATTCACAAAAGACACAGACGCTGCGATCGCCCAACTACTTACTACGGCTGACGACACTAACTCCTTCGATAGGGCTCGGCAAGTCATCCACGAATGGAGTCATTTCATTCAAGACGTTGGACGACGCCAGAACCGCATGGCCCGCATCGTCGCCATCGCTACTGCCGACCGTAACGAGCGTTTTCGAGACATGCTCTCAAAGGAGCAGCAGCGCATTACCGATGGCTACGCCGAAGTATTCCGCATTGGGCAAGAGCGGGGATGGATTAATCCACGCCTCACGCCGGTGTTTCTCGCCACGCTACTGCAGGCCTACACGGTGGGCCGAGCCCTTGATGACGTCTCGGCCAATTCACTCTCGAATGAAGAATGGCTTTCCGGTATCGACATCCTCCAGGACACGTTCTTCCTGAACCCCGAACTCACCAAGGGGATCAATCCCCCTCAGTAGTTGTGCCTTCGGCTCACGGCGCTATGAAGCAACCTTCACCGTCCCCACACTTGTAGTTGGCTGGGGAATTGCCTCGCCATGCAGCAGCATAGATTCAAGATGAAACTCAATCGCCTCAGCGATGTTCTTCGTCACTTCTTCGATTGTCGCGCCAGTGCTTACACAGCCCGGGAGGTCGGGCACCCAGGCACCAAAGTTCTTTTCAGACCTTTCGATGACAACCGTATATTCCATCACCGTCTCCTCTTCTCGAGCCTCGCTTGTTTCACAATGCTAGCCAGCAGGCCCGCTTGAAGGTCATCGGACATTTTCCCCGGCACAGTGACAGTGCCAGTTTTTATAGGGTGGCGGAATTGGCGATGGCTACCTCGCTGTCGGTCAAGCGCCCAGCCATCAGCTTCTAGCGCTTTTATCATCAACCGTACTTTCACCGCAACACAACGGTCGTACAAAGTCACGCTGATCGCACAATGACATCACACTCTGTACCTGACAACTCCATCAACGCCGCTACCGAGCGCAACAGTCCCGTCTCTTCAATCTGCACAAGGGCTTGAGAGGCATCGCCCACTAATCGAAATGAGATTGACGTACTCATGTCTTGAATGAAACACGGCTTTCCGCTCAACTACTCGTTGAAGGTGTTGCTAATTCGCAAGATCGAACCGGTACACATTGGTTTCACGAGCTACAAATCCCAAACGGAGATAGAGGCGGTTCGCCGCTTCGCGCGATGGACGACTCGTTAAGTCAACCGAAGTGGCACCTTTCGCTTGGGCCGTATCGAGTGCGGCCATGGTGAGCGCTTCACCCGCACCCAGTCCTCGGGCACTTTCATCAACGACAACGTCTTCAATCCACGCCCGAATTCCGGTGGGGATGGCGAAGACAGCCAGGGTGAGACTGCCAACGATGTTCCCCTCGTGACGGGCAATAAACATCGTGATTGCGGGATCAGCGAGGACACCACGGAGAACGTCGTCGGTAATAGGGTCGGCCGAACTCGAAAGCTGTGGGATGAGTGTGACGAAAGCCGCCGTTAGCTCTGCCGTTACTTCGGTGGCGATTTCGATATTCACGAGAAGTCGCCTCGCCAAATGGGGCTACGCAGATCGTCGTAGAAGACATCGCGCTTCTCTCCGGCAATGGCCGCAAAGACGTCATCACCCCACCGCTCGACACCAAAGATTGGTGCGGGCAGGGTCTCGCGAGTAAACCAACCGGCGTCCGAGCATTCAAGTGGGTGAGGATTTAACTCACCACCGATTTGTCGGCAGAGAAAGAGCATTGAATAGAGCGGCATGCGTGAGGTGCCATGTCGCAACGTGTCGAGAATTCCCAGGAGTCG
>CALAYR010000170.1 GCA_937894805.1 uncultured Acidimicrobiaceae bacterium
AAGCACGCCGCCAGCGTTCATTCTGAGCCAGAATCAAACTCTCCATCAAGATTTTCAGATCACCGAAGTGATCCTTCGAATCAGAGAGTCGGGAGTGGGACTCTAAACCACTCCCAACAAACCAGCTTCCCCACGGGGTGGTTCCACTGGTGTACTTCTTTTTATACAACCGGACGCCTATTTAGAGACAGGCGGCCGGCCGTACTGGCTTTTGGCTCTCGTTCTTCCGTTTTCAAGGAGCGACATCACACACGGCCTGAGCCGGAGGTGCGACATAACTTGGAATGGAATCGCTTCCATTCCAATGCCTCCAAGCAAGCTTGGGGGCAAGGTGTTCTACCCTAGCAGTTCTTTTCCAACCAATGCAAATCGCATCGGCCGGGAGAGTTCAACTTCGAAATCTCCGGAACTGCTGGGAGGTACACAGTAGCAGGTATTAGGGACATGCGTGCACTCTTCTAGAGAGAGCTGAGCCTCTCCTCCGCGTGCATAACATCACCAGCGAGTCGATACGCCTGCACCAAGTAGGCCTTAGGTCCTGAAGCACCTGGTGATCGCCGGCGATTTAATGCTTCGCCGGTGGCGAAAAGTCCCGTAAAACTCGACAATTGTTCGTGTTGAGCCACGAGCGATTCGAGCGTGACTCCCCCGCGAACGGCCTCGCCCACAAGGGCGCCGATCAGTTCATGAGCTTCGCGAAACGGCATGCCTTGTTCGACAAGTCCTTCGGCAACATCGATGGCGACGAGTAGCTCATCGTCAGCGGCGGCGGCCATCGCTTCGGCATTAATCGTGATACTGCGATAGGCACCGGCCAGAGCTGTGCCGACATTGACAACCGTACGGATGGAGTCAAAAAGTGGCTCCTTGTCCTCTTGGAGGTCGCGGTTGTAGGCCAAAGGTAGGCCCTTAAGCATGGTCAGCAGGCCCGTCAAATTGCCGACCAACCGTCCGCTCTTACCGCGAGCCAGTTCGGCTACGTCACTGTTCTTCTTCTGGGGCAGCATGGAACTGCCCGTCGTGAACTCGTCACCGAGCGACGCAAACCCGAATTCGGCCGTGGTCCAAAGGACCAGTTCTTCACCCAGGCGCGAGAAGTGAACGCCAATCAGCGCAAGGTCAAAGAGAACTTCGGCTACGAAGTCACGGTCACTCGTCACGTCCATGCTGTTGGCAAAGGCGTGCCGAAAACCAAGCTGCTGAGTAACAAAGAGTGGGTCCAGTGGCAACGACGATCCCGCGATGGCTCCAGCGCCAAGCGGGGAGATGCTCAAGCGATCACGGGCGTCGAACAGTCGATCGATGTCTCGCAGAATCGCGAAGCAGTGCGCTTGTAGGTGATGTGAGAGCAGTACTGGTTGAGCACGCTGCATGTGGGTGTACCCCGGCAAGTACGCGCCGTGATTGTTGTCCCCAACCTCGCGAAGCGCCGCGATGAGATCAAGCAGCACCGATGCGACTTGCGTTATGGCGTCGCGCGTGAAGAGGCGCAAGGTGGTCGCGACCTGATCGTTGCGACTACGCCCGGTGTGAAGTTTTGCTCCGACCGAACCTGCCAGCTCGGTCACGCGGCGCTCAATCGCCATGTGAATATCTTCGTCATTGGCGTGCCGGACAAACTCTCCACGCGAGAACTCCTGCTCCACGACTTCCAGCGTCTCGATCAGAATGGAGCCTTCCGCTTCAGTGAGTATCCCGATGCGCACGAGCCCCGTGACGTGAGCCCGAGAGCCCATGATGTCGTGACGATAAAGCGCGCGATCGAATGAGTAACTCTCCGAAAGATTCCAGAGCGCATCGCTCATCGACGATTCAAAACGTCCGCCCCAGAGCGTCATGACTGCGGTGGGGTTGAGTTCTTGGCACCCTGACGAGCGGCCCAGGTCTTAACGCCCAGACCATAAATCTTGACAAACCCTTCGGAGTCGGCGTGCTGGAACGTGTCTGAAGCGTCGTACGTAGCCAAACCGTGGTCGTAGAGCGCCACTGGACTCCGACGACCGATAACGGTCATCATGCCGGGTGCGTCGAAGCGCATCCGCACATCACCGGTAATCGCCCGCTGCGTTTCGTTGATAAAGGCGTCGAGTGCTTCCTTGAGGGGGGAGAACCACATGCCGTCATAGACCAGTTCGGCCCAGCGTAAATCGAGTCGTGCCTTTTCACGAGCGAGATCGCGTTCCAGACAGAGGTCTTCGAGAGCGGCGTGCGCCGTAATTATGGCCAGCGCACCTGGGCACTCATAGACCTCGCGAGACTTAATACCGACACGACGGTTTTCAACCATGTCAATACGACCGGCCCCAACAGAACCGGCCCGCTCGTTCATCAAAGTGATGATGTCGCCCAGAGGAAGCGTGATGCCATCCACGGCTACAGGGATGCCCGCTTCGAATGAAATTGTCGCCTCCGTAGGGCCACTCACTCGCACCTTGGTCAAGGTGTAAGGCTCCGTTGGCGGTTCGGCCCACGGATCTTCGATGTCACCACACTCGATGGCGCGACCCCAGAGGTTCTCGTCAATGGAGTAGATCTTTTCCTTCGTGGCCGAGATTGGGATATTCCACTTGGCGGCGTAGTCCACCGAGTCAGCTCGCGTCATTCCCCAGTTGCGGGCCGGCGCGAGTACTTCGAGGTCGGGGGCCAATGCGTGGGTACCAACCTCAAAGCGAACTTGATCGTTGCCCTTGCCCGTACAGCCGTGAGCGACGGCGTCGGCGCCGAAAGCACGAGCTTGTGCCACAAGGTGGCGGACAATCACGGGGCGGCTAAGTGCTGAGACCAGGGGGTACTTACCCTCGTAGCGGGCATTGGCCACAATCGCCGCGCCGCAGAACTCCTCGGCCATCTCCCTACGGGCGTCGACAACGACGCAGTCCAGGGCACCAGCGGCGAGTGCTCGCTCACGCAACACCGAAGGATCGGCAATGTCACTTTGACCAACGTCTACAGCGACACAGATCACTTCAACGTCCCACTGTTCGATCATCCAACGAACGGCCACTGACGTGTCCAATCCACCGCTGTAGGCCAGTACAACTCGCTTTGCCATAACTACTTCTTTCCTTTAGCTGAAACTTCTAAACCAGAGAGGCGACAGAGGTCGTCACGCAATGTGGCACCTCCGTAGTTTTCCTTGGCGATGACCAAAATTGTGTCATCACCGGCCACCGTACCCAGGACACCTTGCAATGAACTGCGGTCCAGCGCTGACGCCACAACGTGCGCACAGCCAGGCGGCGTACGGATGACAACGAGGTGGCCGGCGTTGTCAATTGCCACGGCCCACTCCCCCATCATTCGACGAAGGTGGTCTAACGGTGCGGCCCCGCGACTGGGCTGCTCGGGCAGCTTGAATCGTCGCTGTCCATCGTCGTCGCGACTCTTGACGGCGCCAATTTCCTGAAGGTCCCTGGTGACTGTCGCCTGAGTGGCCACAATCCCACTCTTTTCAAGGTGCGTAACAATCTGGGCGGCCGTCGAGACGACTTCAGCCTCGATGATCTCTGAAACTCGGTGTTGACGTTGACTCTTGGTCACTGGCTCTCCTTCATCCAACGGAGCACGCCGAGCATGGCCGACGTGCGGTGTCGTACTTCTTCCCAAATCAGCGAGTTTTCGCTGTCTAAAACTTCATCCGTAATTTCCTCACCCCGGTGGGCTGGGAGGCAGTGCAGAATGACCGGGTTGTCGGCGGCGGCGACTAACGAGGCATTGACTTGAAAATCAGCGAGGTCGAGACGCCTCTGGGTCGCCTCGGCCTCCATGCCCATGGATATCCATGAGTCGGTGTAAATGGCCTGTGCGCCGATCACCGCATCGAATGCCGAGTCGGCGAGACGAATTGTTCCGCCCAGTTGGCTGCGTGATGCAATCAATGCGACGGCATCCTCATCGAGTTGATATCCAGCCGGGGCCCCGACGACGACATGGGCCCCTAGGCCAATGAGGGCGGTAGCGAGTGAACGGGTGACATTGGTGGCGTCACCGACATAGGCCACCGTTACGCCTCGCAGACTGCTTAGGTCTCCCCCGCCAAAGTGTCCCGCCAGGGTTAATACATCGGCCACAGCTTGCGTCGGATGCGTTTCGTTCGAGAGCAGATTGATGAAACTCGTCTCGGGTGATACCGCAATCATTCGGGCGAAGACGCCGTGGTTTTTGACCCGGGCCGCGATAATCGACGAAGTTTGGCCCAGCGTGCGAGCGACATCTTCGGCCGATTCGCGATAGTCAAGACCAATTTCGTCTTGTGTAAAAACGGCCACATTGCCACCCAATCGCTGCACCGAGGAGATTGAGGAAGCGCGGGTGCGAAGACTGGGACGCTCAAACACGAGCGAAACGCCGACACCTGCCAGTTCGTCGCCACTCACCGGTGCGAGCGCCAACTCGTAAATACGAGCAAGGTCGGCGTGCGATGTTTCATTTATGGATATGAACTGTCGACTCATGCGACTACCTCCGTTTGCAGGGCAATCCCACTCAAAATGTCCCGTACGGTATGGGGGCGCGACCCGTTAGCAATAACGACTCGTCGTGCCCCGTGCGAAAGTGCGGCGATGCAGGATTCGAGCTTCGGGCGCATGCCCTCTTTCGCTTCGCCCGTGTCGAGAAGCGTGCGGGCTTCGCCAACGGTCATAGAAGCGATTCCCGAGTTGGCATTGTCGGCAGTCGTACGCACTTGATCAATATCACTCAGGAGTAGAAGAGACTCGGCCTGCAGCGCGCCGGCCAGTGCGCCGGCGACGGCATCGGCATTGCAGTTGAGTAGCTGGCCGTTTACAGCCACGGCGAATGGCGCCACTACCGGCAAATGTCCATTGCTCAGCAGTTCATTGAGATACGAAGGCTCAACAGTGACGGCACTGCCGACAAAGCCGAGTGCGTCCTCAGTCGCTACTGCGGAGATAAGGCCGGCCGATACTCCACTACAACCAACCACCGAGAGTCCTCGAGCACGTAACGCGGCGCAGAGCGTGGCGTTCACCATCGACAAACCCATTACGACCGCACGAAGCGTGGGTTCGTCAGTCACCCGTAAACCGTTGACGAAGGAACTTGTGACGCCGGTTGCAGTGAGGATCTCGGAGATCTGTGGCCCTCCGCCGTGCACCAACACCACTTCGGTGCCGGCCTGCTGGGCATCGCGAATATCGCTGGCCAGTGCGTCCAGCAGCGTCACGGCGTCACTCGAGGCATCGAGGGCGTGACCCCCTACTTTGATTACGACCACACTCATGGAGCGATGCCAATCCGACTTAGTCCCGCGGCTTCGTCGAAACCGAGCGCGACGTTCGCGGCCTGGACCGCTTGACCTGCGGCCCCCTTCGTCAAATTATCTAATGAACTCATGGCAATCAACCAGCCCGTACGTGGATCAACGGTGGCGCTCACGAAACAGAGGTTGCTGCCCACGGCATCCTTAAGTGATGGTGGATTGGGTGTCACCACAATGAAAGGGTCATCGGCGTACGCCTCTCGCAGGGTTTCTAAGGCGACTTCCGCGGTGATGTTCATTTTCATACGGCCATAGGCGGTCACCAGCATGCCCCGACTCACCGGTACGAGATGGGGCGTGAAGAGAAGCTCGGCACCTAGCTCTTGCTGCATTTCGATGGTGTGACGGTGACTCAACAGACCGTAGGCCTCGGCGTTGCCATGGAGTCGGGGAAAGTGCAGTCGGTCACTGGGCGTACGACCCGCACCAGAAACGCCGCTAAGGGCATTCACCACAATGCCCGTGGTGTCGATGACGTTGCGATCGATAAATGGCGCGAGGGCCAGCGTCGTCGCTGTCGGGTAACAACCGGGTGCTGCGACGAGTTGTGCGTCTCGCAGTTCACTCCGATGGCGCTCCACGAGACCGTAGACCGCGATTTTGAGCAATTCCGGGTTGGCGTGAGCGTGGCCATACCATGCTTCGTACTCGGCCGGATCTTTGATGCGATAGTCGGCACCAAGGTCGATAACTACTCGACCCTGTTCGAGGAGACGGGGAACCAGGGCCTGGCTGGTGCCATGAGGCAGAGCCAAGAAGACCACCTCGGCGTGACTTGAAAACACGTCTTCGGTCGATCCGTAGACCTCGGTCGGGAATCGTCCCGCTAACGATGGGACGTGACTGGCCACCGACTTCCCGGCCGCACTCTCACCGGTCATTAAGACCAGTGAGAGGTAGGGGTGGTCGGCAATCAACCGAACCAGTTCAGATCCGGCGTAGCCTGAGGCTCCAACAACGGCAGTTTGCATATTGCTATTTTATGCACAAATCTGCTGTTTATTGCAAGTAGGGTAGATGTCACGTCGAGGCTGGATGCTGTTCTTAGTAGTGAGCTCCCTCTGGGGCCTCCCCTATTTCATGATCAGGATTGCCGTTCGAGAACTCGATCCGGTCAGCGTGGTCTTGGGGCGTACATTGCCAGCAGCCCTGGTTTTACTCCCAATTGCTTGGTATTCCGGGGCGCTTAGAACACTTCGAGGACACATGAAGTGGCTCGTTCTCTACACCGTGGTGGAGTTTGGCATTCCCTGGTACCTCATGGCGAGCGCCGAGCAACACGTCACGAGCTCGCTGGCCAGCCTCATAATTTGCGCCACTCCCCTGATTTCCATCGTGATTGCCAAGGTGCTCCATCCCCAAAAGACCATTGGCCGGCAACGCCTGATTGGTCTCGCGTTAGGCAGTGTTGGCGTGCTGACGC
>CALAYR010000171.1 GCA_937894805.1 uncultured Acidimicrobiaceae bacterium
CGCGAACCGGATCGATGGCCTCGCGGGTGCCGCCGGCCGTAACCACGACGGAGCGACCGGCGAGGAGCCCACCCGACTGACCCCGCACAATCGACAGGACGAGCGAGGCAATCACCTCGGGGTCGGGCAGCCGGCCCTTGCCACTGTCACCACCGGCTAGCGGACCCTCTTCGGGTTCTAAGACCATGACGCCACGGCGACGGAGCGTGGCCAGGTTCTCTTGCACTGAGGGCTGCTCCCACATTTCGGTGTGCATGGCCGGACAGAGCAACACGGGGGCTCGGGAGGCCAACAGAGTGGCCGTTAAGAGGTCGTCGCTTAGCCCCATGGCGTAGCGAGCGATGACGTGGGCAGTGGCCGGTGCAACCACGATGAGATCGGCGTTCTGACCGAGATAGGTGTGGGGAATCGGCGTCGTCGGGTCGCCGTAGAGCTTGGTGCGGGCCGGTTCGCTGGCCAGCGCCGAGAAGGTGACCTCCCCAACGAAGCGCGTGGCGTCGGGAGTCAGAATTGGGGAAACGAAGCAATCGGCGTCACGGAGACGGCGAAGAACTTCAACGGCCTTGTAGGCGGCGATGCCACCGGCAACGCCTAAGACAATCCGGGGTGGGTCTTGCTTATGCTTCGATGAAGTCATCGAAGGCTCGCTGGCGCTCTGCGGCCATCGCCTTTTCGGCCTCTTCGGCTGCGACTTCGGCGGCGAGAATCTCTTCTTCACTCATGCGGTGCATTACAAGCTTGCCTTCGCTGAGTTCTTCAAAGGCCATAGTCAACGACTTGTTGGAGTTGGAGTTGACCTGCGGTGGAATGACGTTCACCTGACTGCGGCCCAGACCGCTCCAGTACGTCGTGATTTCGCGGGCGCGCATCGAGGCCACACGGACCAGGGTGAACTTAGAGTTCTCACACGACTCGAGCATGGGCTCAATTTGTGGATCAACGAGGGTTGGGCGCTCAGCACTCACAGGAAATCCTTTGGAAATTTGGTCAGTCTCGGGACTGACGAACGTTCTTCAGTATACCCAAAATCTCAGTGATTGTCTCATCGAGGGTGTGGTTGGTGACCACAAAGTCGGCGATTTCACGGCCCACGGCCGTTTCAAAGTCAGAACTTCCGATCCGCAACTGCACGTGGTCATCGGTATCTCCTCGGGCGCGCAGGCGGGATTCGAGCTCCTCCAGGGACGGAGGAAGAAGCAAAATCACGGTCGCCTTAGGGTGGCGGCTCTTTACCTGCGCCGCACCTTGGATTTCGATCTCTAATAGGACGTCGGTACCGACAGGTGGATTGGGCACCGGCGTCCCGTACAGATTGCCATGAAATTCCGCCCACTCGTAGAAACGGTCCTCGGCAATCGCCGCTTGGAAGGTTTCGCGATCGACAAAGACGTACTCACTGCCTATTTCACTCGGACGCATCGCCCTCGAGGTCCAGGATCGACTAAGCCACAACTTAGAGTCACGCTCAATCAAGAGCCGAGCGACAGTCCCCTTGCCGACACCGCCGGGACCGATCAGAACAAAAACAGACGAATCAGCGACCGAGGGCACGAAAGAGCTCGGCTCGTTGCTTGGGACCAAGCCCGCGCACGCGGCGCGTCTGCGCGATGGCGGCGTCTTGCATAATGCGCTTGGCCTTCACTTCTCCAATAGTCGGTAGCGCGCTAATCAGATCAAATGCTCGCATCTGGGCCACGCACTCTTCACCGGCCGCGAGATCAAAAAGATCCGCAAGCGATAACTCGCCCACTTTGACCATCCGCTTAACCTCGGCACGGCGACGGCGATTCGCTACGGCCAACTTCGAT
The DNA here is from genome assembly GCA_937894805.1 of uncultured Acidimicrobiaceae bacterium. Lineage (GTDB taxonomy): Bacteria > Actinomycetota > Acidimicrobiia > Acidimicrobiales > RAAP-2 > RAAP-2. The sequence continues at coordinate 1,809 of CALAYR010000171.1, forward strand.
GCGGCAACACGCTGTTCTTGACTGAGGCTGGGTGGAGTCGGAGACACGCCGGTCACAATAGTGGGCGAAAAGAACCTCTGCTAGAGAAGTGCTGAGGAGAGGTCGTCGCGCAGTCGTTGCGCGGCGTCGGCGATTGCACGGCGCTCCGGTCCCGCGTCGCTGATACTCCGCGACGCATTCACCAAGACGCTGCCCTTTCGGCAACGCTCAAAGAGTCGCCCCACGTCGCTAGGTGTGGCCCCTTGAGCGCCGACACCAGGCACGAGGAACGGACCATTCATTTCTTCGAGTGGAAATTCAGAGTGATCGCGAGTCGCACCAACGACGGCACCAAGGTGCCCCAGGGCGCCGGGGCTCGACTCGTTGCGCTCGGCAATGGAACGGAGTAAAAAGTCTTCAACTCGTTCACCGGAGTCCACGCGAGCCGTTTGAATGGGTCGCCCCTCGGGATTCGAGCTGGCCACGACGACAAACAGTCCCTTGTTGTAGGTGGCGGCCGTCTCAATCAAGGAGCTCATGGCATCAAGTCCTAAATAGGGGCTGACCGTCAGTGCGTCGGCGGCCAACGGCGAGGCGGGATGGAGCCAGGCGTCGGCGTAACCGTCATTCGTCGAACCGATGTCGCCTCGCTTGGCGTCAGCAATGATGAGCACGTTGGCCTCTCGGGCCTCCACGAATAGTCGCTCGAGGGCGTGGTAACCCGCCGCACCGAAACGCTCAAAGAAGGCCACTTGAGGCTTGATGGCCACCGCTGTTCCCGCAACGGCTTCGAGCATCCGGAAGGCGAAGAACTCGAGACCGGTGATGTCGTTACCACGACCCCAGGAATGCAACAGTGAGGCGTGCGGGTCGATACCAACGCAGAGCGGTCCGAGCTCCGCTGAGCGCTCCAAGACTTCGTCACCAAACCAATTAGCCATGAGCTCTCCCTCGAACTGCGTCTAGCGATGTCTTATGTTTCGTTAACCATCGTGCAATTTCACGTTGAATCTTCCACGGAGCCCGCGGCGAGACGAGGCTGGCGGTGCCGACCCCAACGGCGTTAGCTCCGGCCGAGATAAGTGCAATCGCGTCGGCACCGCTCCACACTCCCCCGATGCCAACAATCGGTGCGCTGGGCAGAGCGCGGCGAATGTCGTAAATGGCCCTCGTAGCGATCGGCAAGAGCGAACGTCCACTCACCCCACCGCCGCCGTTGCCGAGCACGGGAAGACCGGTCTCGGCGTCGAGCACCATGCCCGTCAGCGTGTTACCAATCACCAACGCTTCAGCTCCGGCCTCCAGGGCTGCCGTCGCCACGTCAATCAAATCGGGGGCCGTGAGCGTCAATTTCACCCATAGTGGATGCCCTGAGGCGCGACAGGCGCGCACCAGCTCGGCAGTCGCCTCGGGCGAATTGGCAAAAATAGCGTTACGTGCTTCCAAGTTGGGACAACTCGCGTTTATCTCTAGGGCCGCTATCTCTGCTCCCGAGATGGCGTTGGCCGCATCGGCAAACTCCTCGGTACTACGGCCCCAGATTGAGCCCACGACGGTAGCGCCGTGAGACCGCAGCTCGGGTAGCCCGTGCTCGCGCCACGCCGAGACACCGGGACCGGCCAGGCCGACGGCGTTAATCATGGCGTCTCCGGCGGGAGCCACGCGTGGTGCGGGATTACCGGCCCAGGCAAACGCCGAGAGTGACTTGGTCACAACGGCACCCAGCGTGGCGAGATCGCCGTACTCCGCCAGTTCCGCTCCATGTCCGACGGTGCCAGACGCCGTGAGCACACAGGTCCGCAAACTCACTGATCCAACAGTGGTCTCAAGAGTTGCGTCTTGGGGGCTCACGAATGCAGCTCCTGCAGGGATGTCACACGCCAACCCTGTGCACGGGTGTCGGCGATCCCGCGGGCAGCGGCGAGTCCCGCGGCCATCGTGGTGAGACAGGGCACGTTGTGCGTCATGCACGCAGAGCGAATCTTGGCTCCGTCGGCCCGAGCGCCACGCCCCGAGGGAGTATTAACGACTAGTTGCACCTGCTCTGACCCGATGAGTTCAACGGCATCGTGAGCCACGTCACGGAGTCCTACCTTGGAAACCAACGTCTCTACTTCGACGTCGTTGCTTCGTAGGAAGTCAGCCGTTCCAATCGTCGCGGCCAGCGTGAAGCCCAGTTCACGCAGCTGGCGTGCCAGCTTCAATCCCGCCGCCTTGTCACGATCGGCCAGTGACAAAAAGACCTGACCGGTGTCGGGAAGACGGAGCCCCGACGCGAGCTGGGCTTTGGCGAAGGCAATGCCGAAACTCTCGCCAATGCCCATCACTTCACCAGTCGAGCGCATCTCGGGGCCGAGGATCGTGTCAACGCCTGGGAAGCGATTAAAGGGCAGAACGGCCTCTTTGACGCTGACGTAGTCCGGCTCCGGCGTATCGGCCGGCAAGACACCTTCCGCCCGTAGTTCAGCCAATGTCGTTCCGAGCATCACTCGCGCCGCGATGGCGGCCAACGGCACGCCCGTTGCTTTGGCCACGAACGGAACGGTGCGACTGGCTCGAGGGTTGGCCTCTAGGACGAAGAGTTCTTCATCCTTGACGGCAAACTGCACATTCAGCAGACCGACGACCGACAACCTTTCGGCCAAGCGTCGAGCCGAGTTGCGAATCTCCTCGATAATGGCCGGTGAGAGGTTTTGCGGCGGTAAGGCGCAAGCGGAGTCACCGGAGTGAACGCCGGCCTCTTCCACGTGCTCCATGACACCGGCGATATACGAGTCACCAGTGGCGTCACGCAGTGCGTCGACGTCAACTTCGACGGCGTCCTCGAGGAAACGGTCAATCAGTACGGGCCGATCGGCCGAGACCCCACCTTCACGGGCCAAGGCACCGTGAGCACTTAGAAGACCTGTCATCACCCGTTTGAGCGAATCATCGTCGTACACGATCTCCATTGCACGACCACCAAGTACATACGAAGGGCGCACCAGGACTGGGTACCCCACCACCTGCGCCACCGCACGAGCCTCTTCCAAGGTCGTCGCAGTATTGCCTGGAGGCTGGGCAATATTCAGTTCGTCACAGATGGCTGACCACTGCTTGCGGTCTTCGGCCTGGTCGATAGAGGCCACGGGCGTGCCGAGAATCAAGGCGGGATCTAGGCCTCCTGCCAGCTTCAACGGCGTTTGTCCACCGAGAGAGACGATGACACCCCGCACCACGGCGCCGTCAACGCAGGCCGCCTGCTCGGCCCGGATGATGTTGTCGAGGTCCTCACTCGTCAGCGGTTCAAAGTAGAGACGATCGGAGGTGGTGTAGTCCGTAGACACGGTTTCGGGGTTGCAGTTGACCATCACCGTTTCATAGCCATCGGCACGCAGTGCCAAAGATGCGTGCACGCAGCAGTAGTCGAACTCGATGCCTTGGCCAATTCGATTGGGACCCGACCCCAGGATGATGACGCGATCCTTGGGCGACGTGACGACCTCGGAGTCGTCTTCCCACGTGGAGTAGTGATACGGCGTCGTCGCATCGAACTCGGCGGCGCACGTGTCTACGGTCTTAAATTTTGGCAGGACGCCTTGCGCTTCACGCAGTTGGGCGATCTCTTCGCGAGTCGAGTTGACGATGCTGGCAATCTGGGTGTCCGAGAAGCCGAGTTGCTTAATCCGACGCCACGTCCGGCGGTCCCATGTCGACAAGTCGGTAGAGGCGATTTCGATTTCCGCATCAACGATTATCTGAAGTTGGTCGACAAACCAGGGGTCGATTCGCGTCGCCGCGACAACTCGTTCGGCCGAGACGCCCGCTCGCAGGAGCGCGTGCAGGACAAAGAGTCGGTCCGGCGCGCCAATGCCGGCGCGAAGCAGAAGTCGCTCCGAGGTCGCTTCGTCCATGTTCTCAATGAATTGCGAATACGGGTGATCGCCACCAAAGCCGAGCCAGGACTGCTCGAGGGAACGCAACGCCTTTTGTAGTGACTCAGGGAAGGTTCTCCCAATGGCCATCACCTCACCGACAGACTGCATACGAGTGCCCAAGATGGCATCTGCCCCCGGCAGCTTTTCGAAGGCCCAGCGCGGAATCTTGGTTACCACGTAGTCGATGACCGGTTCAAAGCTGGCCGGTGTCGCCCCCGTGATGTCGTTAGGAATCTCATCGAGGGTGTAGCCGACCGCGAGCCGGGCGGCGATCTTGGCAATGGGAAAGCCCGTGGCCTTAGAGGCCAGAGCCGAGGAGCGCGATACCCGGGGGTTCATCTCAATCACGAGTCGCTCACCGTTCTCGGGATTGACGGCAAACTGGACGTTCGATCCACCGGTCTCCACGCCGACACGGCGCAAGACTGCGAAGGCGTCGTCTCGCATCTCCTGATATTCAACGTCGCTCAAGGTCTGTGCGGGGGCCACCGTGATGGAGTCACCAGTGTGGACACCCATGGGGTCAAAGTTTTCAATACTGCACACAATGACGCAGTTGTCGTTGCGGTCTCTCATGACCTCGAGTTCGTACTCTTTCCACCCCGCGATGGAACGTTCAACGAGGATTTCACGCACTGGTGAGGCAGCAATGCCCTCACCGGCCAGGACGACCAGCTGTTCGGGGTCAGCGGCGATTCCCGTGCCGGCACCACCCAAGATGTAGCTCGGGCGAATAATGATCGGGTAACCAATCTCTTGCGCAATGACGACTGCTTCGGCCACCGAGTGAGCGAAGCCCGACTGGGGAACCTCGAGCCCAATGTCGGCCATGGCCGCTTTGAACTGTTCGCGGTCTTCGGCGGTCGCAATCGCTTCGGGCTTGGCACCGATGACCTCAACGCCAAGTTCTTCGAGGACGCCGCGACGGACCAGCTCCATCGTCAAGTTGAGCGCCGTCTGACCACCGAGGGTCGGGAGCAATGCGTCGGGACGTTCTTT
>CALAYR010000172.1 GCA_937894805.1 uncultured Acidimicrobiaceae bacterium
CCGCATGGCCTGGAAGAGGTGTTCAGGCGCCGACGGCCGGAGCGCCTGAGCATCGGGAACCGTGATTTCGAGGACGTGATCGGCGAAGTTGACCGTGCAGCCCAGGTGTTCGAGCAGTTCGCTCATGGTCGCCACGTCACTGATGTCTGGGACGTGGGTGAGTCGATGTACGCCCGAGGCCAAGAGGCAGGCGGCCATCTGCTTGAGGACGGCATTCTTGGCGCCGTAGGCCGTCACCGAGCCCGAAAGGGGTCCATTCGGGGTGATTTGAAGCCTGCGCACCCCTTCAGTATTGCCGAATCCCACTTCATTTCGGCCATTCCCCTCATCGCGTCATAGCCAATGCCTACTGTTCAATCGAACACTCAGGAGCACTGTGAAAGACATGGGTTTACAACGCTGGATCAACGGAACCGCGATTGCGGTGGCCGGCATACTTTTTGGCGCCACGGTCACCCTCGGACTTGCGGCCTCAGCAGCACCGTCGGACCCCGGAGCCCAGTCAACCGGCTCAATTTCGGAATCATCAGCGACAAGCGTCAATTCGATCCCTACGGATTGCGACGGTCCATTTGTTGCTGGCGGCGACTACTCCAACTGCGACTTGCGGGCACACGTCTTTCGAGACCTAAGTCTTCAGTCGGCCCGTTTTGAGAACGCTCGCCTCGACGGCGCGCTGTTTGACGGCGTCGATCTGACCCATGCGTCATTCATTCACGCAAGCTTGACCGACACTCACTTCAACATGGTGACGTTTGACTCCGTTGATTTCACTAACGCAACACTTGATACATCGGCAATCACCGCCAGCCACGGTGATGGACTCTCTGCGGGCTTAGCCGAGTGGGTTGTCCCCACGGAGATCACCGCCGTGGCCGATAGTGACTTCCTGGATCTGACGTCTCAACTTGGGTCGTACGGCATCGTTTCGGTGAGCCCTACCGGGCCAAGATGCTCGGTTCCTATGAGCTCCGGCGACGGTTTTGCGCTCAGTCCCGTGCACCTCATGGACTGTCCGAGTTCGCCGGTGCAGTGGGGATGGCAGTCGGTCTCCAAGGGCAGTTTTCCGCTCGATGGATTGCCAATTATGAACCTGAGTTCAGGTGACCAAAGTGGTCGCGTCACAGCCACGATCCGAGACAGCTTCGGACGCACGGCAGAAATCAATGTGACCGTAGATGTTCAATTTTCAACGAAATTTACGGCTGGCAAGCCCGGAGAGTACTGGGTCTGGTAGCGCACGGAACTGATTTACCCTGATCAGACCGGCAAATGAAGAGTATTTACTGGGCGACTAAACTCGTGGGGTGCTGCGCACCTCCTCTCCAGACCGAAACCTCGCCCTCGAACTCGTTCGAGTAACCGAAGCAGGCGCCCTCGCGGCCTCTCGCTACGTGGGACGTGGTGACAAGAACACTGCCGACGGAGCTGCCGTAGACGCCATGCGCGAAGCCCTCAGCGCCGTTCAGATGGACGGCATCGTGGTCATTGGCGAAGGCGAAAAGGACGAAGCCCCCTGGCTCTACAACGGGGAGCGAATTGGCGACGGCACCGGTTTTGCCACCGACATCGCCGTTGACCCGATCGACGGCACGACCCTCACGGCCAAGGGTCGCCAGGGCGCCATTTCGGTAATTGCCCTCGCCGAGCGTGGCTCGATGTTCAACCCCGGCCCCTGTGTCTACATGGAGAAGCTGGCCGTTGGACCCCTCGGTGCCGGCGCGGTCGACATCGCCGCCACGCCGACTGAGAACCTGAAGGAACTCGCGAAGCGACTCAACAAGAGCGTCCAAGAGCTCGGTGTCGTCATTTTGGACCGCCCGCGTCACGACGACCTGGTCGCCGAAGTTCGCGAAGCCGGCGCGCGAGTGCTCTCAATCTCTGACGGTGACGTCGCTGGCGCCATCGCTACGGCCTGGCCCGCTAGTGGCGCCGACATCCTCTTTGGTATTGGTGGAACGCCGGAAGGCGTCATCGCCGCAGCGGCTCTCAAGGGCCTCGGTGGCGAAATCCAGGGACGCCTCTGGCCCCGTGACGAGCAGGAGCGTGCCGCCGCCATTGCCGCTGGGTACGACCTGACCCGCGTCCTCACCACCAATGACCTCGTCGCCGGTGACGACGCCTTCTTCTCAATGACGGCCATCACCGACGGTGATTTCCTGCGCGGTGTTCGCTTTCACGACTTCGGCGCGACGACCCACTCCATGGTCGTTCGCAGCCACTCGGGCACGGTTCGTACGGTGGAGACCATTCACCGTCACGACAAAAAGGCCAACTTCGACACGTCGGGTCTCTAAGCCCCACTTTGAACATTGAACGAGCGAAGCCCGTTCAATCCACGGCGCTAGATGCGACCAATCAGATCCACAACCTGAGCGAGATGTTCTTGTTGTTCCAAACTCGACTTGCCAATTGGGGCGACCCGAAGTGTCGTGATGCCAACGGCAGCCGTAGCGCGAATACGTTCTAGAACCATGGCCTCGGTGCCAATTATCTGAGTCTGCAGCACAAACTCGTCATGGACCGCAGCAATGGCCGCC
>CALAYR010000173.1 GCA_937894805.1 uncultured Acidimicrobiaceae bacterium
TTCCTGCTGGTCGATGAGTCTGGTGTACGTGCGAAATACGTCCATACGACCCTCTCGAGTCGCGTGCTGCAATGTGTACACCGTTTGCGGGTTGAAAAGATGAGGCTCCCCTTCACGGCGCCACTGGTACTCCCCTCGCGTCTCGAGCTCGGGATCAACTTCGCGCCCGTAGGCAATCTCGTGGCGACGGAGAACATCAGCAGCGAACCCTGCGAAACCACGGCCACCGATCTTCGATGCGATTCCCGGGAAGCAGCGATCGACTACTTCCTGATCGACTCCAATGGCCTCGAAAAGCTGGGAGCCGATGTAGCTCGCCACTGTAGAGACTCCCATTTTGGACATCACCTTCAAGACGCCCTTCGACAGCGCTTTGTTGTAGCGGTAACGCGCCTGTCCTGGAGCCTCGTCGTGGAACTGTCCAAAGCGTGCTAACTCTTCAATGGTGTCGAGAGCGAGGTACGGGCAGACGGCTGAAGCACCGAATCCGAGTAGCAACGCAACGTGGTGCACTTCCTTAACGTCTCCGGCCTCCACGATGAGTGCCGTGTCGGCTCGAAGATGTTCACGCACGAGGCGATTATGAACAGCGGCAACTTGAAGGAGGCTGGGAATAGGCGCCGCCGACTCAGTCGAGTTTCGATCCGAAAGGATGACCAGGTTCACTCCCGCACGGACGCTGGCTACCACTCTGTCTTCGAGTTCCTTGAGGCCGTCTAGGAGTGCTTGGCGTGGGTTCGTCAACGCACTCGACACATCGAAGAGACCGTCGACGGCTGTTGACTTGAATGTTCCAACGCCGGAGTCCTCGATGTAGCGAATTTTGGCGAGATCTTCAAGGTCGATTACCGGTGCCGAGAGAACAATTTGCCTAACGTGATCAGCCGTTGCACTCAAGAGGTTGCCATGTCCACCGATACCAACTCGCAGCGAGGTGACCAGCTCTTCTCGAATGGCGTCGAGAGGAGGATTTGTTACCTGGGCAAATTGCTGAGTAAAGAAGTCGAAGACTGGTTTTGACTTCGTGGAGAGAACGGCGATTGGTGAGTCTGAGCCCATAGATCCAATGGGCTCTTCGCCATTTCGCGCCATTGGCGTGAGAATCAGTCGAATCTCCTCTTCGGTGTAACCAAAGAGATGCTGGAGGCGTACGAGCGACTCATGCTCAGGCAGAAGCATTGGCTGCGGGGCGAGCGTGTCCAGATCAATCTGATTCTGCTGTAGCCACTCGGAGTACGGATGGCTACCAGCGAGTTCGGCCTTGATATCAGCGTCATCAACGATGATGCCCTGCTCGATATCGACGAGGAACATCCTTCCTGGTTGTAGGCGCCCCTTCGCGATGACATTCGCCGGTTCGACGTTGAGAACTCCAACCTCTGAAGAGAAAATTACTCGGCGGTCGCCCGTGACCCAGTAGCGCGCTGGCCGAAGACCGTTGCGGTCTAAAACGGCACCCACTCGAGTGCCATCACAGAAGCTGACACTTGCCGGTCCGTCCCACGGCTCCATGAGCGCCGCGTTAAATCGGTAAAAATCACGCTTCTGAGAGTCCATGGTGGTGGCGCGCTCCCAGGCCTCAGGAATCATCATGAGAATCGAATGCGGGAGTGAGCGTCCATTCATGAAGAGCAACTCGGCAGCTTCATCGAAGCTGGCTGAGTCGCTCATGAAGGGCGTAATTACTGGCGCCAAGTCAGACGGCTCCGCCCACTTATCGGTCGCGAACTTGGACTCGCGTGCTGCCATCCATGACCGGTTTGACCGCACCGTGTTGATCTCACCGTTGTGAGCGATATAGCGGAAGGGTTGGGCCAATTCCCAGCGAGGGAAGGTATTGGTCGAGAAACGAGAGTGCACGAGCGCAATCGCCGTTTCTAGGCGGCTATCTCGGAGGTCGCTGAAATAGCGGCGAAGCTGGGCTGAAGTCAGCATCCCCTTGTAAACAATGGTTCTCGTTGAAAATGATGAGGCGTAGGCCGACGAAGAACGTGCGACGCGCTTTCGAGCTATATAGAGGCGATACTCGAGCTCCTCCTGAGACCATGAGTCATCACCGGTGACGAACTGCATGGCATGGACCGGTTCGCTACCTTTAGACGCAGCACCGAGGATCGAAGAGTCGACGGGAACATTTCGCCAGCCAAGAGTCGTTAAGCCAGTGGCATCGCAGGCTTGTTGAATTACTGCGCGATCATGTACGTCAGAGGATGACGGCAGCATCCATTGCCCCACGCCGTATCGACCCTTTTCGGGCAGTGGAATACCTTGGTCGCTCGCTACAGATACCAAGAATGAGTGCGGCAACTGCAGCAAGATACCGGCACCGTCGCCACTATTTGGGTCGGAACCAGTCGCACCTCGATGCTCGAGATTCTCGAGGATGGTGAGAGCATCGGACACCGTGCTGGACTTGGGGATTGCGTCCAGGTTGGCGACCATACCAACGCCACATGCGTCGTGCTCACCTTGGGGGTCATAAATCTGGCTCATAGCGTCTTCCTTCTACTTGGGACGACGCTGGCCCATCAACATTGTACAGATGAACCGTTATTGCATGCAACGCCTACATTGCATGTATGGCAAAATCCTCCAAAACCAACGTCGTGGTCGGCGGAGGGATCGTAGGGTTGGTTTCCGCTCTGGCCGCATCAGAAACTGGATCTGTGACGATTTATGACCCAGGAATCGGCTCTGGCGCTACTTACGCCGCGGCCGGAATGCTCTCGCCTGGGGCGGAGTTGCTCGCGGGAGAACTCCACGCACTGGGGGATGCTGAGTCTGCTCTACGAGATTGGCCAGACTTCCTGCGGCGGCTGAACAACCCCGCGGATGTGTTCTTTCCAGCCGCAGGATCACTTCTCACGGGCTACTCCCGAGGTGACCACGAGGAGATAAGAAGACTTACCGCCTTGGCGGCGACAACCTCGCTGCAGTGCACGAACGTCACAAGGGAGGCCGATCCATCACGTTTTGAGGAGATTTCTCCACGGTTCGATCGAGGCATCTTCTTTGGTGATGATGCGTTTGCCGATGTTGAAGCATTGGTCGAAACGTTGGTTGCCATTCTCAAAAGTCGCGGTGCAACGTTTATTCGGGAGTCTGTTCGAACTATCGAGTCCGGCCCCTCAGCGGTAGTTCAAACCGACGCCGGTTCACAAAACTTCGATGCGGGTCTCATATGCACGGGGGCCCAGATGGAACTCCTCGCTTCGCCCGGCCCGTCGATGGTGCGCTCGGTTCGCGGTGTGACACTTCGCTTACGACGACTCACGCCCGTTGTACCTCGCATGGTTCGAGGGATGATTGACGGAAGGTCGATCTACATCGTTGACCGACCAAACGGAGAGGTAATTGTTGGTGCGAGCGCTGATGAGACTTCTGATCGATACGTCGACACTCTTGCGGTTTCAGAGCTGCTGAGATTGTCGCTCCTCCTCAGCCCTTCGCTCGATACAGCGGAATTTGTGGAGGCGCGATCAGGATTGAGGCCCGTTGGACCTAATGGTCAACCATTTTTGCAACGTACGAGCCAGCGGTGGGGTTGGCACAGTGGTTACTACCGACATGGTGTGTTGATGGCGCCACTCGCCTATCGTCGTGCTGTGGAGTTTTGGAATGATTGAGATTGCGTTAAATGGAGCCTGGGTTAGCTCGAAGGCGATGAATGTCGCCGAGTTTGTTCGTGAGCGTTCGCTACCGCAGGTCGGTGTGGCTGTTGCTGTGAATGGTTCATTGATTCCGAAATCGGAGTGGGTTTCGACCACGCTGCGTTCCAGCGACCGTGTTGAGATTGTCACTGCGGCGGCCGGCGGATAAGGCGTAGTAGAGTAGATAGTTCACGGGCTATGGCGCAGCTTGGTTAGCGCGCTTGACTGGGGGTCAAGAGGTCGTGGGTTCAAATCCCGCTAGCCCGACCAAGAGCAAGAATCGGACGAAACGTCCGATTCTTGTGGTATCCGAGAGGGGTGTAGATGACAAAGCTCCTTTCGCGCCTGCTCGCCACTCAGTGGCACGCACTTCGGTTGTACCGACTCTCTGCCCATCTTGATAAGAAGGGACATGGCCGCATGGCGGCACTCCTGCTTCTCTTTGGCAAGTTTGTCTCGGGAATTGAAATTGTTCACGGCGCTTCGATTGGGAATGGCACAGTGTTCGTTCACGGAGCCGGAATCGTAATCGGTCCTGGAGTAATCGTCGGGCAAAATTGCCGCATTTTCCATAATGTGACGCTCGGATCAAAGGATGGAGTCTCATACCCCACGGTGGAGGACGACGTGACCGTTTACCCGGGTGCTGTGGTGCTCGGCGCAGTGCGCCTTGGCAGCGGTTGCGTGATTGGTGCCAACGCAGTAGTGCTGCACGATGTCGCGCCCTACCAAATTGTCGCCGGCAATCCCGCTCGAATCATTGGTACCGTCGGCGGTTAAGGCAACACAATCTCGAAGCCAAACTCGAAGATATCGAGAAACGCTTCGAATAGTCTTAGCTTGTTTTCATCGCCACTGACATGAAAGTTTGAGTTGCCCAGTAGCTCTTCGAGAGTATTGGAGCCACCTGCAAAGAGTGCAAATGCGTTTTGATCGCTCGTGATGGAGACATCGACCAAATCATCAGGAGATGCGCGACGTGTTGACAGAACGCCACCTCGGATTTCAACCCGCTCAGTGGGCTCGTCCCGATCACTGAGAGTGACGTTCATGGAGAACCAAAAGTCCTTGCTCTTAGGTCCGTTTAGACGAACCCCCAATACGTCGGTCAACATGCTCATGGACATGGCCTTCATGAATGACGGTCCTGTGGCATTACCGCGCATGCCCTTCAGAGCACTTCCACCATTGCGTAGCTCTTGAGCACCCGTTAAGTAGAAATCTCGCCATGGCCCTGATTCGCTTTGGAATCCAAGCTGTTCAAGCGCGTCTGCTTGGAGGTAGCGAGCTTCGAGATTGTCTGGCTCGGCGAATACGAGGTGGTTGACAACTTCGCACACCCATCGATAGTCACCCTGATCGAAACTGACTCGGGCTCGTTCAAGGAGAGATTGCGACCCTCCCATGAAATCGACATATCGCTTGCCTGCCTCTACGGGCGTGTGCGGATTGAGATGGGCGGGATTTGCATCGAACCAGCCCAGGTACCGCTGGTAGACCGCTTTGGCATTGTGTCGAACAGTTCCGTAGTAGTCACGATTGTAAAACTGCCTGAAGAGATGAGGGGGAAGAGCAATTTCCTCCGCAATCTCATTCATGGTCAATCCATGATTGGCAAGGCGCATTGTTTGATCATGAATTGAGCGATAGAGGTCTCGCTGATTTTCGAGGTATTCGCGAATTTCGATCGCGCCCCACCGCGGCCAGTGATGCGATGCAAATGCAACGTCAATCTTGGGTAAGAAGTCGGCGAGACACTCTTGAATGTATTTAGACCAGCCGAGAGCGTCACGCACCTGGGCTCCACGCAAGGTGTAGAGGTTGTGGAGATTTGCCGTGCAGTTTTCTGCCAAGCAGAGCGCCTGAAAGTCTGGGAGAAAGATGTTCATCTCAGCGGGCGCTTCAGTACCGGGCGTCATTTGAAACTCCAGCGTGACACCGTCAACCACGTGACGCTCCCCCGTGGTGTGGATATCTACTGTGGGTGCTACCAACGTGACACCCGGTAACGCTGGAAGGCTCTTGCCAAGGCCGGTGTCGACATGGCCAAGCTCATCCTTAGGCAGCAGGACACCGTACATGTACATGGCACGTCGCAGCATCGCGGTTCCGGCGATGACATTCTCAGACACGGCCGACTCCAAGAAACCGGCCGGAGCGTAAATATCGACAACGCCGCTTGCCACCTCTTCCTCGGTCACTACGCCAAGAACTCCACCAAAGTGATCAGTGTGTGAATGCGTATAGATGACAGCCTTCACGGGTCGTGTACCGAAATGGTTGTTGATCAGTGCGAGCGCCGCCGCCGCCGTCTCAGTTCCCGTCAGCGGGTCAATGATGATCCAACCCTCGTGACCTCGAATGAAGGTGATGTTCGAAATATCTAAACCACGAACTTGGTAGATACCGTCGGTGACCTGGAAGAGTCCCGCTTGGTTATTGAGCTGAGCCTGGCGCCAGAGGCTCGGATGGACCGAGTCGGAGCCTTCGGCCGACTCAAAGGCGTAGTCGTCCAAATCCCATACAGCATGGCCGAACCTTCCAATGATCTGGCGTTCGAGCGGTTCTGCGAGCTTTCCTCGTGTTGCGCGCTCGAAATCGGACCGATCTTCGAATGGCAGAGAGCCCAGACTGGCTGAGAGCAACTCGCGGGTATGTGCTGATGCAGTCTTGCGCTCGTTGGTGGTCATATTTAGCGAGCCTGGCGGAAGGTGTTGGTTATTGTTCCGAGCTTCTCGATTGACGTCGTCAAGACATCGCCATCCTTAAGGAACCGCTTCGGGGTCTGACCCTGTCCGACGCCTGCGGGGCTCCCGGTGAAAATTAGATCGCCAGCGCGCAACTCGCAGACAGCAGAGATAAACGCAACAATCTCAGGGACGTGGAATGCCATGTCCTCAGTGGATTCGTTCTGCATCAACTCACCATTGAGAGAGCATTGAATGAGAAGGTCGTTGGGATTCTCAATTTCATCTGATGAGGTGAACCAAGGGCCCATAGGGGCGAAGTTTTCAAAACTCTTGCCCATGCTGAACTGTGCCGGAGATGACGACATTTGAACGGTGCGCTCGGAGACATCTTGACCAACCATGTAGCCAGCGATGTACGAAAATGCCTCCGACGCTGGGATATTGCGACCATTACGACCAACCACAATGACAAGTTCGGCCTCCCAGTCGGTGGTGTCTCCTGGAATGGTCACATCAGCGTTGGGGTCAGCGATACACGACGGGAATTTCGCAAAGACCATTGGAGTCACCGGCAGAGGTAAGTCCATTTCGGCGGCGTGGTTTTTGTAATTGAGACCGACGGCAAAAATCTGCGTGGGGCAAGGAAAAGGGGCTTGCAGCACTTGAGGAGGTTCAATTTCCTCTCCTCGTTCGATGGTGTCAAGACGGCCGAGCACAGAGCCCACGCCAAAGCCATACTCATCAGTGGCTCCCATTACTTCAAAGTATTTGCCATTGTCGTGAAGCACGAGGCGGTTATTTGCGCGAGCGATTTGCATGATTAGTCCAATCTCTTTAGTTCTTGCTTGTATCGATGGGTGTTAGAAACGTAGACGGCGGCTGAGGCGGCAATGAGGGGCCGACTGCTCGCACCCTCTTTAATCTTGGCCGGCACTCCTACTGCCAGTGCGTCCTCGGGAACAATCTGATTGTTGGTTACTACCGCACCTGCGCCAACCGTGGCACCAGTATGGACGTGAGCATGGTGAAGCACAATCGAGCCGCTCCCGACCAGGGAGCCGTCGTGGATCACACAGCCTTCTAGGTGCGCGAGGTGACCCACTACAACGTCGTCGCCAACGATTGTCGGAAAGGCTTCAACAGCATGCACTACGGCGCCATCTTGAATCGACGTTCGCTCGCCAATCACAATCGTGCCATAGTCCCCTCTAAGGACAGCTGAGGGCCAGATAGAAGACTCCGCACCTATGGTGACGTCGCCAATCACGGTGGCGTCGGGATGCACAAAGGCATCAGGATGTATTGAC
This sequence comes from uncultured Acidimicrobiaceae bacterium, assembly GCA_937894805.1. Lineage (GTDB taxonomy): Bacteria > Actinomycetota > Acidimicrobiia > Acidimicrobiales > RAAP-2 > RAAP-2. The sequence continues at coordinate 7,648 of CALAYR010000173.1, forward strand.
GGAGTTCGATCACCTAGTGCGTAGATTGCCATAGTTACTCCTCATGTCAGCCAACGTACCAATTGGTAGATACGCCAAATTACATAGATAACGGTAGCGACCAAGAACAGGCGCCATCGCCATGGAATTGGTGTCCGCGCAAGCGGCGCCACTACCCTGCCACATGTTGCACAGGTATCTGAATCTTCAGGCCGTTCGCAGGCCTCGCACCAGTTCATTGTTAGTCAACTCGAACTCGAATACGTAGGGGTGTGCTTCCAAATTCAAATCGTTCTCGGAGCGAACGCTCCACGTAACGGAGATACGTCTGAGGAAGTCGACCCGAACAAAAGAGGGTGAATGTTGGTGGCTCTACGGCACCCTGTACGGCGTAACGGATACGCCCAGAAGGAGCATGCTGCTTCATCTGAATGTCTCGAATGGCACGATTCAGTGCCCCTGTTGGCACTCGCTTTTCATAGGATGCGGCGCTGTCAGTCAGGGCGGGCAGCAACTTATGTACGCCCTTACCGGTAAGGGCCGAAGCCTTCAGAACAGGGGCGTCCCCTAGAAACGCCAACTTGTCCGCGACCGTAGCCACGCACTCAAGTCGCTGCTCGGCGTCGAGCAGCTCCCACTTGTTTAGAACCACCACAGCCGGACACCCGGCAGCAGAGATTCGTTCAGCAAGTCGCTGGTCCTGGCCCGTCGCACCCTGAGTGGCATCAATCACCAGAACGGCGATGTCAGCTCGATCAAGGGCTTCCAGGCTTCGTAGAACGGCGTACGTCTCGAGACCAGCCTCCGTGCGAGCCTTCTTCCTCATACCCGCGGTATCGATGTAGCGGATTCGGCCGTGAGGAGTGTCGACCACGGTGTCTACGGCGTCTCGAGTTGTGCCGGGCATGTCATGTACAACTGAGCGCTCTTCGCCGATAAGTCGGTTGAAGAGGGTTGATTTACCAACGTTCGGACGGCCAACAATGGCGACTCGCAGGGACTCTTCGTCAACAATCTCATCGTCGGCGTCAATCATCTTGGCTTCAGACTCAACACTCGCCAAATGTTCGACCAGGCGGTCGAGTAGGTCGCCTGAACCTCGACCATGAAGGGCGCTAACAGGGAACGGTTCACCCATCCCCAGTCCAATGAATTCCCAAATTAAGGCCTCTTGCGAATTGTCGTCGACCTTGTTGGCGATCAACATCGCGGGTCGACCAGTACGGAGCACCCACCTCGCAGCGGATTGATCCTCATCGGTCATACCAACGGCCGCATCGACGACAAGCAAGATCAGCGCAGCTTGGTCGAGGGCCGCCACGGCCTGCTGGGAAACCTTCTCTTCGAGCGCATCGCCTGATTGAAGCCACCCACCGGTGTCAACAACATCAAATTTTGAACCAGTCCACTCAACCTCGAAGGTTTTACGGTCTCGCGTCACTCCACGAAGTTCCTCGACGACAGCGACGCGCCGACCAGCGAGACGGTTAACAAGTGAGGACTTCCCGACATTGGGGCGCCCCACAATGACTACTTGTGGCTTCATGGACGCTTGCTCCTGTCAGATCGCCATGTATCAAGATACTCGCGAAGCGCTACCCCACTGGTTGGGACAATATCGACAAAGGCTGGTAGCTCGGCTGGCGTGAGGCCATCCAAAAAGCGTCCTTCGGACAAACAGACGTCCGGCAATACGAAACGAACGCCCTCCAGTCCATTCTCTATCATCGTTCGCGAAAGATCTGAGCCGGTCATTAATCCCGCGACCTTGATGTTTCCGCCAAAGTAATCGTTGCGGACAGCGCAAATCTTGATGTTGGCATCAGTTATCAGTGATCCAAGAACTTCGGCTCCGTATTCACCAGTCAGAATGCAAAGCTTCTCTTGGGAGGTGCCATCGGTGAGTGTCTCCCCCTGAAGGCGAGGAGCGCGATAGCCGATTGCCGGTGCACCGTCCACGCTCTGAAAGAACCCAGTTCCGAGTGAGTTCATTGGAGTGCTGTTGCGGAAACTATCGGTGAATGTTGCAGAAAGACCGACGCCGTTCTCAATTAGGTCAACTATGTCTTCATCGTTAACCGCGGGAGTTGGAAGCCCGGCGAGCAAATACAGTTCGTCACTCGCATAAAAGAGCGGTCGACCGACGACCGAAAGGGCGACACTGGCCCAGCGTTCTACGGTCTGAATGGTCCGCAATGCTTCGTCACTTCGCATGGGACGCATGGTCTCTTCGGTGGAAAAAACGGAAACGCCAACGGGCACCACGCTGAGAGTTCTAAGTCCCGAATACTTAGTGAGGACGTCACTCAGAGTTTCCTCAAGGTGATCCCCATCATTTACTTCAGGGCAGAGGACCACTTGACCGTGCACCGCAATGCCAAGATCCAGCAAAGCTCCTAACCATCGCAACGAAGTCGCCCCACGAGGGTTCCGCAACATGTCGGCGCGCAGTTCGGGATTCGTCGTGTGAATGGAGACGTAGAGCGGGGAAAGCCCCTCATCAACAACTCGCTCGAAGTCAAATTCGGTGAAACGAGTCATCGTGGTGTAGTTGCCGTACAGAAATGAGAGTCGATAGTCGTCATCTTTGATGTAGAGACTCCGCCTCATGCCCTTAGGTAGCTGGTAGATGAAACAGAAACTGCAGTGGTTGTCACAAGTGCGAATACGGTCGAAGACAGCACTCTCAACAGTGATTCCCAGTGGCTGTCCGGCTTCTTTGCTCACACTGATCTGCCGGAGGAGTGCCTCATCGCCACGTTGGACCAAGATGGTGACTTCATCACCGTCGGTCAAGCGTTGGTACTCAATTACGTCGGTGGGCGGAACCCCGTTAATGGAGGTAATCGTGTCGCCGACGTTTAGACCGGCAAGCGCTGCGGGCGAGTTAGGTGAAACTGAGGAAATTACGGCGCCCGACACTCCCTAAGACTAGGTCTCATCCGCCACGCCACTCTCGTTAGGCTGGATTCATGAACGTCGACAAGGTGCTCTTGGCATCTCCCAGGGGATTCTGTGCTGGTGTCGAAAAGGCCATCAAGGCATTGGATTGGATGACAAAGGTCTTCACTCCCCCGGTCTACTGCTATCACGAGATTGTGCATAACCAGTACGTCGTGGACCACTTCAAAGGTCTGGGGGTCGTTTTCGTAGACGATGTGAGCGACGTACCTACGGGGGCCCCCTTGATGTTGAGTGCCCATGGCTCCCCTCCATCGGTCATCGCAAACGCTCAGGCGAACGGAGGTACTGTCATTGACGCAGTGTGTCCGCTTGTCACCAAGGTTCATCACGAATTAAAAGTTCGGTCCCGGAAGGGATACACCGTGCTGTACGTTGGCCATGAGGGCCACGAGGAAGCCGTTGGAACGATGGCCGTAGCACCCGAATCGGTTCATCTGATCCAAAACGAGAGTGACATTGACACCGTGGCCCAGATGGATGGACCCTTCGCGTTGCTAAGTCAAACAACGTTGTCTCTGGACGAGTGGCAGGACCTTCGCGACTACGCAATTTCGAAGATTCCCGATTTGTGGCTACCCAACCGGTCTGACCTCTGTTTTGCCACTACTAATCGCCAGGCGGCCCTAAGGGAAATCGCCGCAACGGCCGATGCCGTAGTGGTCATTGGTTCAGCCAATTCGTCAAATACCGTGGCGTTAACCAAGGTTGCCTCCTCTGTTGGCTGTCAGCAGGTCTATCGAGTGAATGCCGCAT
>CALAYR010000174.1 GCA_937894805.1 uncultured Acidimicrobiaceae bacterium
GTCGGTGCTGAGCGTGGACATTCCGGCATTGAATTTCACAATTTCGACGTAGTTCGGCGGACGGTCCTTGACGTGGGTAATGGCCCAGTCGACAAACTCCGCCTCCGAATACGCCAGAGCCGGCAAGACGGGCCGCAGTTCGCCCAACCGGGCCGTAACGAGCTCGCCGTAGTGAACAGACACGGCGTCGCCCCAGTGGGCCGGCAGAATCAAAATGTCATCGTCGAGTGGAAGTACTCGCTGGTGCAACGTGTTGTAGAGCGCGTGAGCAAACTCCTCAGCCTGATCGGCGAGGTCGGGTCGACCGACGCTTTCGAGAAAGAGAGTGTCACCGGTAAAGAGAGCAGCGTCACCAAGTCGGTAGACGGTTGAACCTTGCGTGTGACCCGGAGCGCTGAGCGCCTCGACCGTGAGGTGAACATCCTTCTCAAGTTCCACGGCCAGTCCGTCAGTCAGCGGCGTGAACGGAAAATCAAAGGTGTCGGCCGGGTTTAAGACCAAGAGAGCACCAGTGGCGGCGGCCAACGCGCGGCCTCCGCTCACGTGGTCGGCGTGGAGGTGAGTATCGAATATGTGAGTGATCGCAAAACCATGCTCCCGGGCAATGTCGAGGTAGCGCTCGATATCCGTCGAGGGATCGATGACGGCGGCCGATGAACCGGCGCCCACGACGTACGAAAGACAGCCCTTGCCCCGTCGTCGAATCTGGATGACGGTGGCCCCACCGAGCTGGGCCGTCACGGTGTCGTACGTTCGGGCCCAACCAGCCATGCCGTCGGCCAAGACGGTGGCCTCAATGCCGTGCTGGGCTAAGAGTTCGGCGGCACTCTGGGCTCGTGCGCCTCGAGCACAGACGGCCACAATCTCGCCATCGGCCGGAAGTTCGCCCAATCGACTTTCGAGCTGTCCGAGGGGAATGTTCACTGCGCCGGCAATTGCCCACTCCGCAAACTCGTCAGGTTCGCGGACATCCAAGAGAAACGGGCTGTTACTCGTACCTAAGACAGGAAGGTAACTCTCGGGGGTTCGAATGGCAGGCGTACTCACGCCGTCAGGTTAGGTCCCGCGTTCGCTCACTTCGTCGAGAAACAACGTGCCGCCGTCGGCCTGCTTGTCGAGTCCGACGATGTCGACCACGCGGATCTCGGTGACCGACTCGGGAATGAGGCTCACCTTGGTGCGGATGAGGTCCTCGTCCTGCACCGCTGTGTCACGCGGCAGGAAGCCGACCTCGATCGGTCGATCGGCAGCGAGTTCAGCGTTGACCAGTTCCTCGATACGCTCCGCGAAGCCCTCCGGAACCGGGTCGAACTCGAAGTCCATGCGTGCCGAGAGCGGCTCCATGTTCCCGCCGGTCACGGGCACGCGCCACTCGTTCCAGATGACGCCGCACAGCACATGCAGGGCCGTGTGGGTGCGCATGAGTTGGTGGCGGCGCTCCCAATCCAGTTCGCCCTCCACCACGGCACCCACCTCGGGCAGCGGGCCGCCCTCCACGCTGTGCCAGACCTGCAGA
>CALAYR010000175.1 GCA_937894805.1 uncultured Acidimicrobiaceae bacterium
AGATTCACGATGAGTCGGGTGAGAAAATCTCGCCGGCCACTCGGCTCGCGGCGGACCATGTCGACACCCTCGGGTGTGAAGATGGTGACGGGAAAGGCGTCGTAAATATCGGCGTAGGTTTTGGGCCGTTGCTCGTTAATGGTGAGTTTCTTGGTGACGTTGCGGGCCCCTCGCTTGAGCGCCAGCTTCATTTCGAGCCGGCGCGAGCCGTTAAAGGCGAGGCCGTAGACCGACGCGGCGTCGTTGCCGGTGCGTAGGAGATCTCCAGCCGAGGTGGTGCGAAACGAGCCGCCGGTCGCGAGAGCAAAGACTGCCTCAAGAATCGAGGTTTTGCCCGTGCCGTTCGGTGACAAAAAGACCGTGACGGCATCGGCCGGCGGGGTTACGTGTCGACTTTCGAAGACTCGAAAGTTCTGGAGTTGAAGTTCGACCAGGCCCACCGAGGCGGCGTATTACTGGACGCGAACGGGCATGAGTAGGTAGCGGAAGTTGCCGTCTTCTACTCCGTGCAGCATGGCCGCCCGACTGGCGTCGGTCATCTCGAGAACAACTTCGTCACCGGGAACGGCCTCGACACCCTCCATGAGGTACGTGGGGTTAAAGGCGATGGTGATCTCTTCACCGTTGTAGTCAGCATCGACACTGTCAACAACAACACCCTGATCGGCACTTTGCGTGGTGATGTCAATCGAGCGTTCGTTCATAGTGAGGCGAACAGATGACGTTGGGTCCTTGGCGAGAACCTTCATGCGCTTCAGTGAGCTCATGAGTGTGTCCTTGCCGACGCGCAACTGGTTGGGGTAGCTCGGCGGAATCAGTGGGCGGTAGTCGGGGTAGTTGCCATCGATCAGTCGCGTGGAGATGCCGGTGTTACCGGCGACGAAGGTCACCTCCGATTCAGAGACCGACACGCCAATGGTGCTGTCAACCGGCAGGTTCGACGCGGCGCGCTGCAGTTCGCTGAGCGCGCGCGAGGGGATGAGGAGGTCTTGATCTGTGGGCAGCTTCTGGGTGCTCATGAGGTCACGAACGGCCAGTCGATACGAGTCGGTCGCCACCATGCGAACCGTGCCACCTTCGCTCGTAAAGAGCACGCCAGTCAGAAGTGGACGGGCGTCATCGTTCGAAGAGGCTCGAACTACCTGGCTAAGACCCTCAACAAAGTCGAGTGCTGCCAGTGTTGCCGATGGTGCAGGAACGGGAGGGAGCTTCGGGAAGTCCACGAGCCCGTAGGTACGAAGTGAGTAGTTGGCCTTACCCAACTTGATCTCAACCTTTTCGTCCTTGGACTCCACGGTCACCGCACCGGCGTCGAGGAGGCGTACGGCATCAACGAGCAAACGGGCGGGAACGACCACAGCTCCGTCTTCGTGACCAATGACGTCGAGGCTGACGCGGGCGGTGGTGTCGAGGTCGGTTCCGGTCACTGTGAGCTGGTTGCCCGTGAGCGCCAGCAAGATGCCCTGGGTGGCGCCAGAGGTACGACCCACCACGCGGCTCGCGGTAGCGAGCGCTTCAACAAAGACATCCTTCTCTGATTTGAACTTCATTGTGGTTCCCTTCGTTGGGACTGAGGCTATGGGGATTTTGTTCAATAAGAAGTACTTAGTAGTAGTAGCCCTGTGGATTGCGGGTTGTTTCGCAATACTCCTGATAGAGCGGGTTCAAGTATCACCGTCAAAAGTGACAGGGGTGTGCCCAACTCTTTCAAGACTCAACTTCTAAGTCTCACTTGATGTGGATTTCGACCTGGTTTCCCAGAGGTCATCCACAGGTTCTCCGCAGCGTTTGTCCCTCTTTCCTTAATACATTCCGTTAGTGATGTCGTTGGTGAGATCGACGATGTGCTGGGCCAGCTCTCGATCGGTCTTCATCTCACCCTTTATCTTCTCAACCGCACTAATTACTGACGTGTGATTGCGATCTCCGAATTCTTTGGCGATAACGGGATATGACGATTGAGGCAATAGCTCGCGCACCAGGTACATCGCGATGTGGCGAGCGTGGGTCAAGGGTCGGACCCGTCGGGGGCCGCGAATCTCGGTGGCGCTAAAGCCGAACCGTTCCGCGACGGCGTCGATGATATGGCTGGGCTTGAGGACCATCTGGTCTCGACCGAGGCCTCCCAAGTGCCGCTTAGCAAACTCCAGGTCAATCTTCTCTTCGAGCAGCTGGGAGTGGGCCCGCAGCATGGTGATTGAGCCCTCGAGCTCACGAATGGAGTCCCGGACGCGATTAGCGATGTACTCAATGACGTCGTTCGGGATTTCAACACCTTCCCGCTCGGCCTTGGTCTGCAAGATCGCAATTCGAGTCTCGAGGTCGGGCTGGCCCACCTCGACAATGAGGCCCTGCAGCAAACGGGAGCGGAGGCGGTCCTGGAGCCGATCCATGTCACGTGGCGACTGGTCGGAAGTCAAGACAATCTGCTTTCCGGCGCCGTGAAGGGTGTTAAAGGTGTGAAAGACGTTTTCGTGAAAGCCCTCGCCTCGAGGAATCATGAACTGAATGTCGTCAATAAGAAGGACGTCGACCGACCGGTAACGCTCATGGAGAGAAAGCTGACTCTGCTCTCTGACGGATCGAATGAAGTCGTTCAGGAAGGTCTCGGTCGTGACGTAGAGAACCTGCTTTTCGGGCCAGTGGTGCTGGACGTAGTTGCCAATGGCGTGCAGGAGGTGGGTTTTGCCGAGACCAGACTTACCGTAGATAAATAACGGGTTGTAGTCCCGGCCCGGGCGTTCCGCCGCCGATTCGGCCGCGGCCTTGGCCATGCGGTTGGAGGTCCCGGTAACGAAACTCGAAAACGTCATTCGCGGATCGAGACTCTGACCCTTGGGCGCCGGAGCGACCGGGGCCACCGACACTTCTCG
>CALAYR010000176.1 GCA_937894805.1 uncultured Acidimicrobiaceae bacterium
GTCGACACCGCCGTCAACAAAACCGAGGCCGACCCCATGTCCAAGCACTGGCGAGAAGTTGCCGGACGTCAATGTCCCGCGCTGGATGCCATCGATGAAGATTTCGGCTCCTTCGCGTAGAGGTTGACGCGACTCGGTGGCAAAGGCAGTCAGCAAACGTGGGACGCCAACACGGCGCTGTTGGTCGAGAGCTTCACGCCCCCGGAACGTCGGCTTATCCCACCCAACAACCCAACCCAACCGTGCTTCTAGTGACGTAATCGTTGGTCCCAATTCATGACCGTGAAGAGGCAGCGCCGCTTCCAGTCGGAGGGTGTCACGGGCACCGAGTCCCGCCGGGGTGATGCCGGCCGCCACGATTCGGGCCAACATCTCTTCGGCGCCTTCGTTCGGCACGGCAATTTCAATGCCATCTTCGCCGGTGTAGCCCGTTCCGGCTATCCGCACCTCAACGCCGGCAAAGTCAAACCGTCGCACGTGAAAACGAGGCACTTCGGCGAAACGAGGATCAATCGTTGCCAGCAACGTTCGAGCCTTGGGGCCTTGGACGGCGAGGACACATCTCGTCGAAGTGATGTCGAGCCCCGGCAGGGCGCCAAGGACTCCCGACGTGTTGGATGCATTCGGCATCACGTCGAACTCGTTGGGACCGACCCACCAGACGATGATGTCGTCAACAACGCCTGCCTGATCGTTGAGCAGATGCGTGTACTGGGCCTGACCCGGACCGACCTTGCGAAGATCGTTCGTCAACGTATTTTGGAGGTGTTCAAAAATCTCGTCGCCATCACAGCGAACGGTGCCGAGGTGGCTCACATCGAACACAGTGGCCTCTTGGCGAGTTGCCATATGCTCGGCAACCGTGCCGCTCGCGTACTGCAGCGGCATAGCCCAACCGCCGAAGGGGACAATTTTGGCACCGAGTGCCACGTGCTGGTCGTAGAGGAAAGGTCGGCGATCGTCGCTCATCGCCAACAGGCTACGGCTCAGAGCGCCTAAACCGTTCGATTCGTCTCGTAGCCCGAAGGCAACTGCCCGGAAGCAGTTTCATTAGCTCTTGGCGCTACGCCATCGCCAGGCGGCGGTTCTCGGTGGTCTCGACTTCCTGGGCCAACGAGGTGTCGATATCGGCCGTGACGCTGTCCATCGAGATGACGTTGAAGACGCCGTGGCCACCCTTCAGCAGGTCGATGATCTCGCCATCCGAGTAGGCCAGCACCGAGTTGGAACCCGAGAGAACGAGTGAAACCGACTTGAGGTCGCCGCCAATTTGATTTCGCAGACAGTTCACTGCCTGGCGAGCCCGAGGGAGCGCCACACCAGCGTCAAGCAGCGATTTGATCACGCGTACCTCGATGAGGTCCGCATAGGAGTACACCCGCTTCGATCCACTCCCCTGGGCGGCCGTGACTGAGGGCGTAACCAAATTGGTTCGCGCCCAGTAATCGAGCTGACGATACGTCACGCCAGCAATCCGGCAGACCGACGGGCCACTAAAGCCAGTTGAGACTGTATTCACGATGTATCCACCTTCCGACCAAGGTTGCCCACTGGGGCGTTGGGATACAAAAGTGTAGTTACACCCCTGTCATATAACAAGGGGTAATTTCCTAGGGATTAGGCGAATAGAGCTTCCAGGAGTCCTTGGCCCCATTCGGGGCCATCCGCTTTGCGGTATTGGGCCGCCGCAAATTCTTCGTATCGGTCGAGATTGACATTCAGCGCCGATTCCATCGCCTCGAGAATTGCTGCCGGGGTGATCGGATCGACAAAGATGCCGGCCGTACCGGCCACCTCGACTTGCGAACCACCGGTGCCGCAGATGATTGGCCGAGCAGTGGTTAGGGCGTCGATAATGGGCAGACCCTTGCCTTCGTACGTTGAGGGGTAGACCAGAGCCGAAGAACGTCGCACCATTTCGATGAGCGCTTCATTGCTGAGCCGGCCGGTTAGGACCACGCCGTCGGGAAGCCGTGCCAACCCGAAACGGTTGATGATTGCCCCCACGTCGCTCGTCCCTGTTATGCGCAACTCGAAGGCGGGATGCCTTTTGTGGAACTCCCCGAAAGCCTCGAGAGTCGGTCCAAGATTTTTTCGAGGCGAAACACCTCCGGTGAACATGAAATACGGCTCCGCAGCCACCCGGGAGTGCATCTGAAAACCTAGATACGAAAGAGGCACGTATCCCAAGATTGACTCTCGGTGCTGCTGAAGAGCAAGATCGGACTGCGCGGAGGCCGAGACCGTGACCACTCTCGTGGCGCGTCGGATACTGGATCGAATTGACCATCGATTCGGAGCCAAGCCGAGATGGCCAATCAGGTTCTTTCCATTTCGCCCCTGAAAAGGAATCATGTCGTGCACCATCAAAACGGTTCGCTGCCTCACCCCAGCGATCGGCACGCCGCGATTACTCGGTGCGAAATAGACCTCAGCGGAACTCGTCTTTAGGTACTTCGGTATCGAACGTTGCTCGTAGGCGAGGCCTTTGCCTACTCGCAACACTGGCAATCCGACATAGTTCACGCCGTCTCGACGCACGAGAGTTTTCGGTGGCGTTCCGGGCATTACGACGGTGACGTCCGCCGATAGGTCGGCCAGCCAGTCGATGATGCCCACCAACAATTTATGGATACCAAAAGCCGGCTTTAGAAGGTAGCTTCCCTCGATAACAATCTGGCGACCCGCGAGATCCTCTCGATTCAAACCAGTGGGGGTGCTCATTGCAATTGAGGCTACCAATGCAAAATGTCAGAAAGTGCCCAGAAGCAGATTGCCCTGTGTCTTCGCCGATAGAGTCGGCACAATGGTTTCTGACAATCGCCTTACGAGTCGCACCCAACTCCTAGGACTCCATGTCGCACCGCAGAGCAAATGGCGTTGTGATGCCTAAGCCCGAAGAACAGCGTCGCCCGCTCACGCTCTTCATCAGCCTGGCTGCGCTGTTTACGACCTCCCTGCTCGGCGCACTCGCATCACGCCAGATGGCAATTCATTACGGCGCCAGCACCTTCGGAACACTGGCACTGGCCACATCGTTTGCCATCGCCGTTCAGACCTTGACCGAGTTTGGTCAAATTCAAGTCCTCCAGCGAGAACTGGTTCAAAGCGACAAGGACCCCGCCCGCCTCATCAGCATGGCTATAGCCCTACGCGGAGCCATCATGCTGGTGGCACTTCCCGTGGCCTACTTGACCGGTTGGGTGCTCTACAGAAACACAGATAACGCCTATTCCATCATCGCCATCATGGTGCTTTCGATTCCGGTTGCCTCCGTGAGTCAAGTCTTTTTGGGTTACTTTGCCAACAAATTCCAGAATCGCCAGCAAGCGCTGTACCAGGTAGGTCAACAGGCGCTCATGCTTACCGGGGTTTCGATACTCGTGGCCCACCACCGACCACTAACGGAGTGCGCCATGGTCATTGTGGGCTCGTCGCTCGTAACACTGACTGCTATCTGGATTCAAGTCTCACGCTCGGTCAAGTTGCAATTTGCCTGGGACGGGCAGCACGCGAGATGGTTCCTCCGCGAAGCCGCTCCGATTGGCCTTTCCACGTTGCTCTTGGCCTTCTACCAACGGGCCGACGTCCTGCTCCTCGGTATTGAGAGCACTACAAAGCAGGTCGGTTACTACGGGATCGTGATTGCAATCAATTCCTTTTTCGTCATGATGCCCACGGTGCTGACTAGGAGCTTCATGCCTCTGATCGCCGACAATGATCGTGCCCGGTGGATCAAAGCATTGCGAGATCTTCAGACCTACGCATGGGCCCTAGGTTTCGGATCGGTGGTCGTCATCGAAATCGGCGCCTCCTACGTTGTTGACCTCTTTGCGGGCGCCCAGTATGAAGCCGCGGTCACACCCCTGCGTATTCTCTGTTTAGCCCTCCTCGCAAGCTTTATATTCCCCTGCCTCACCTCACTGAGCGTCGCTCGTGGCATTCAGAGGAAGCTCGTTCGAGTCACTCTGGCAATGCTGATTATCAATGTCGTCGCTAACGCCGCCGTGATTCCTCGCTTTGGAATCAGCGGCTGCGCGTGGGCAACGGTTGCAAGTGAATTCGTAGGGGTCGTAGCGATTCTGGTCGTTATCAATCGCGAACTGGGACTGCGACCACATGACTACTTGCGACCATTACCAGCCCTCACGGCGGCGCTGGGTTCGTTGGCCGTCTTGTGGCCCGTCAACCACTTCCGTCCCTATTCATTACTGGAATTCTCCGGAGCCCTAGTGCTGGCCGGTCTGGTCTTCCTCGTCATACTGACCCTGCTGGCGGGACTGCCTTTAACGATCCAATCGCTCATTATGAGGGGGCGAAGCAGTCGCATGCTTCGGTGCTTAGGTTTCCGCGACCCCTGGGTCCGCGCGAACGATTAACTGAGCTCCGGCATGCCTAATGCCGGTGACGACGCTTCCGCAATTGTTCGTGCTGCTATCCGACCGGCGCGATGTGCCGCGAAGCCCGCTCGCACCCCGTCGCGAATCGCCGCGGCCATCAGCGCTGGATCAAGTGCTCGATTAATGGCCGAGGCCGCGAGTACGCCGTCGCAACCGAGCTCCATCGCGAGGGCCGCGTCATACCGGGCCAGTTTGCCGGCGAGATGGGCGCGCGTCTCACGACGCCGCTGGAAGGCCACGATATCGACCTTTTTGACGACTTTTGCGAGCATCTCCTGGTTCGGGACGATGCGACCCAGATCGGAAGAGCA
>CALAYR010000177.1 GCA_937894805.1 uncultured Acidimicrobiaceae bacterium
GCGGCACCCGACAGTTGGCCGTAGAGGTGTAGGCCGCTGGTGTTGCTCTCATCGACGACGATGGCATCTTCGGGGAGGAGGGCGGCAACGGCTTGCGCCAGGGCGAGGGGGTTGAGTTCGCCGGATGGCGCAACGGGCCGCTCAGGAGTTGTAAGGGTCACGGCAGGGGCCGCAAACTCGTCGACCAGCGCTTCGAGGGCAGCTGTTGAGTCCATGCCCGGCTCCGTCAGAATCACGACTTCGCAACCTGGAGGCAGGAGCTCGCTGGGGATATCGGGATAGCCGAAGAAGCCGATAGGCGTCTTGGCTCCTACCAGCACAATGGCTTCGAGCTGGCTAAGTTGAGAGATTGCAAATTCCGACAAATAGATCTGTCGGTCGGGGGTAAAGACGCCCGCACCACGATCTTGGATGGTCGGGAAGGTCTCGCTCATAACGCGAGCCCCAGTCGCCGTGCCGACGCGGTGGGCGAGTCCGAGTGGGTGAACACGCAGCGCATCAAATCCCAGGAAGAGTGCGGTCTTCTTGGTCCGCAGGGCCCGAGCGGCGGCCTGAATCCGATCGGCGGTTGGCGCGGCGGCCATTGGAATGGTGGCGGTAGGGAGTTGCGCGGCCGGAGGCGTCACTGGTCCCCAAGAGGCGTCAGCAGGCAGTACGAGCGTGGCCACCTGTCCGGGAGGACCGTAGGCGGCGCGAAGAGCATCGAGCGCGTCACCAGCCACGTCATCAGGTCGAGCCGTCCGCCGGTGCCAACCCGAAACCGCTCGTGAGATTGACGCAATATCGCTCTCCAGCGGTGCGTCGTAGCGAGAGTGGTAAGTGGCGTGATCGCCGACCACATTGATGAGGGGAACGTGCGCACGTCGCGCATTGTGAAGATTGGCGAGACCATTGCCGAGTCCGGGTCCGAGGTGGAGGAGCGTCACCGCGGGCTTGCCCGTCACTCGGGCGTAACCATCGGCGGCACCGGTAACGACACCTTCAAAGAGGCCCAAGACGCCGCGCATGCCAGGCTGCGAGTCGAGCGCGGCGACGAAGTGCATCTCACTGGTGCCAGGATTGCCAAAACAGACTTCGACGCCATTGGCGTACAGAGTTGCAAGAAGTGATTGAGCTCCGTTCATGGGAGGGGCCTTTCGTCGGTAAGTCGGTAGGGGTTGAGGATGTTCTGAGGATCGAAGACTGATTTGATGCGACGCTGGAGGGCCAAGCTCACCGCGTCGGTGAGCACGAGGAACGGCTTTTGCTTGTCGCGGCCAATGCCGTGTTCGCCAGAAATGGCGCCACCCATCTCCACACCCAACGTGAAGAGTGCGAGGAGGAATGCCTCGCGCTTTTCCAGATCGGGCTGAAAGACGCTCATGTGGACGTTGCCGTCACCAACGTGGCCACATCCGGCGATAAATGATTCGTACGTGGCGGCCAGTGTGGCAATGCTGGCGAGATAGTCCGGCACGCTCGAGCGCGGAACGACGACGTCAATCACCTCGTGGGCGCCGGCTTCCTTGGCGACCCAAAATGCCTGCTCGCGGGCTTCGATAAGACGTTGTCCCGATCCGTCGGGTAGTACGAATACGTCTAGAGCGCCGCTGTTGAGCACGAGTGCTCCGAGGTCTTCAATGTCGCGGTCAAGTTGTTCTCGCGTGCGAGTTTCGAGCACGATCACGAGATACGCCAAGGCTTTCTCACTGACATCCTGAGGGATACCCAGTTCTAAATTGGCCCGCGTGGTCACTGACGACATCGTCAAAATGTCGAGGTATTCGAGAATCGAGGGTTGCAGTCCTGCGGTAATGATTGCGGGCACCGTGCTGGTTACTTCGTCGAGCGTGGAGTACGGCACGAGGACGGTCGCGCTATGAGCAAAGCGTGGGGAGAGTTTCAGAGTGATCTCGGTCACTAGACCTAAGGTCCCCTCGCTGCCTACGAGCACCTGGGTCAGGTCGTAGCCCGAAGAGGACTTCACTACGGGTCCGCCGGTGCGAAGAACATCGCCGTTCGCAAGAACCACTTCCAGTCCAAGGACATGTTGGCGAGTCACGCCGTGGCGAACGGCCCGCATGCCTCCGGCATTTGTATTGATATTGCCACCGAGTGATCCGGAGAGTTCGCCGGGGTAAACGGGGTAGTGCAGACCCGTAGAAATCAGGGCCGCATCAAGTTCGCGGAGCGTGATGCCCGGCTGGACTACCGCCACGTGATCGCTGGTGTTGACCGAGACGACTTGATTCATGTCGGCGAACGAAACAACGATGCCGCCCTCAACTGGTTTGGCGCCACCCGAGAGCCCGGTGCCCGACCCACGGGCCGTTAGGGGGATGTTGTGAGTTGATGCGAATTTGACGAGAGCCACGACGTCGTCGCGGCTCTGGGGCCGCACGACCGCCACGGGGTTCCGAGGTTCAGGGTGGAGAGATTCGTCGTGCAGGTCGTCGGGATTGATGGACGTACCGCTCGCGACGTGTCGATCGCCGAGAATGCTGACGAGTTCGTTAAGAAGGTGTGTGCTCACTACCGTCTGACGATAGTTGAGGGCGACTGGCGGCGAGTTGTTGGCGAATGGCGGCTAGTCGTTGACGTCGCTCATCGCCGAGGAGCGGTGCCTCAACGGCAGCCAACTCCGAAATCTTCTGCTCAATAGCGGCCAAAAACCTCGACGGCTGGCGATCGGGCGTGCGAGGGTCGTGGCGCCCTCTATTCCAAGTCAGTAGGAGGGTCTCTTCGGCTCGGGTGAGCGCAACGTAAGCCAGGCGTTGCTCTTCGGCGATGTCTTCAGCGGTCGACGCATTGAAATTGGGGAGAACGCCTTCGGCGAGACCGATGACCGCAACGTGTTGCCACTCCAGACCTTTCGAGCGGTGAATTGTGGAAAGAGCCACTGCATCCTTGTGCTCTTGATCGAACCACCGCGCCGGTCCAGTATCGCCAACGATGACGTCGGAGCCCGGAGAGTTTTCCGCCCCCCGACGTTCAAATGGAATATGCATAGTGGTGAGCATCTCGCCGATGATGTTCAACTGGTTGTTGGTCCGTGCGAGCACCGCCATGGAGCGCCACGGTGAACCGGGCTGGTGGCGCGAGTTGAGCCATGTCCCTACAGCTCGCGCCTCATGCTCTTCTGTGTCGTAGACGCGCACCAACGGGATCTCCCCATCGGCTTTCGCCGGCGTGATTCCCGCGGCGCCATCTTCGAGCAACGTATCCGCCACGGCCACGATGTGGGCGGTAGAGCGATGGTTGCGCGTGAGGTCGAGCACTACGGTGTCGGGCCAGGTTGCGAGAAGCTCCTGTAGTAGTTGTGGGCTTGCGCCGTTGAAGCCGTAGATGGACTGATTGGGATCTCCAACAGTGAAGATGTCTGGGTCGTCACCCGCCATGAGTCGCAAAAGGGTGAATTGCAATGGGTTGATGTCTTGGGCCTCATCAACGAAGAGTGCCCGGTGGCGGTGGCGAAAGCTCGCGAGTGCCGCTCGGTCGTCACGGAGAATCCGAATGGCTTCCGACAAGAGCAAATCGAAGTCCACGACACCCTTGGACTGGCATAACCCGACGTAGCGATCAATCACATCGGCCATTTGGGCTCCGGGTAACGGAGCTGTGCGGCGGGCTCGTGATGCTCGACGTCCGTAGGTCGTGCCATTGAAACCTTGGCTCAGCGCCCAGCCGATCTCTTGTTCGATGCGAGGAATCTGCCAATCTTCGATGCGCTGCCCCGTCTTATTGAGCGCAACAACCAGTTCGTTAATGAGCCGTCGACGATTCGGCTCGATGGACATCGGTCTGAGATTGTTGTCAGTGCGAAAGTCGGAAACGATGTCGAGGGCAGCACGGTGAAAGGTTCCAGCGGCGACACCTCGAATTCCGGTCCGCCAAAGTCGGGTTCGGAGTTCGTCGGCGGCCTTGCGAGTAAAGGTCATGGCGAGCACTTGATCCGGGGCGACATCCCCCTCGGCAATACGGCGTTGAATCCGCAGCGTGAGAACGTGAGTCTTGCCCGAGCCGGCCGTGGCGCGGACGAGTAGTTGGCGCTGGGTAGAAGTCACCGCTTCGCGCTGTTCGGGGGTTAACCCCACCAACTGGTCTTCCGAGAAGGTCACGTCGTCGCTCATCGTGGTTTGAACGCTAGTGCGCAGTTGCAACATGGTCATAGCGACCCAAAGGTCGTCAGTAACCTGAAGGGTGTGCTGAAAGCCTTCGCCAATGGGCAAATATTCGGACAGGTGTACGGCGATGGCACCCCTCGAATCCTGTGGCTTCACGGCTGGGGGCGCTCGAGTGCTGACTTCTCGGCGGCCGCCGAAATTTTGGCCCAGAGTGGCGTTGCCTCCGTTGCGCTGGACTTGCCGGGGTTCGGGGCCAGCCCCCTCCCTTCAGTCGCTGGTGGCGCTCGAATGTACGCAGATTTGCTCGCACCCGTGGTCCGTGAGATTTTTGGAGACACGCCTCTCGTAGTAGTAGGGCATTCATTTGGCGGAAGGGTTGCCACCGTTATGGCCGCACGCCACCCAGAAATGTTCTCCAATCTCGTGCTCACGGGTGCACCACTCATGGCTCGCGAAGGCGGTCCTCGCCGTTCCCCTTGGGCCTATCGGGCTATCAAGGAACTGGCCGCCCTCGGTCTCGTCTCGTCAGTGCGACTCGAGCGCGCTAAGCAGAAGTATGGATCGGCCGACTATCGCGCCGCCTCGGGCCAGTTGCGTGACATTTTGGTGGCGACGGTCGGAGAGTCCTATGAGGCCGAGGTGGCCCTCATTGCTGCGCCCACCACCTTGCTATGGGGTGCCGACGACCACGACGTCCCTGTCACTGTCGCTCGTCGATCCATTGAACGGATGAAAGCGCAAGCCAATCTTGTCATCCTTGAGAATGTGGGCCACCTCGTTCCCGTCCAGGCGGCCCGCCAGCTCGCCTTCGAAGTCTCTAAGGTCATTTGATGACAACAGCGTGGCATCTAATTGGTCTCGTAGGTACGGTCATTGCCGTTGGTGCCCAGGGAGTTCGTTGGCTCCGTGTTTTGCAACGGGAACATTACGAACCCGAGGCTGTGGCGCGATTCTTTTACCGCTGGGCCATTATTCGTTCGCCCAGTCCGAGGAATCGGAATCAGATTGCGCCGTCGCAAAAACTCGGTGACTGGCCCATCGCTGCCGCGTTGTACGTCGCCTTGGAAGTACTTGGTCTGCCCGGTGTTGCGCTCGCACTAGTGGTGGCCTACGGCTGGTGGTTTCCTCGGGGCCTCGCACGTCGTGGTCGGACCTCGCCACTGAATTGGACCCGCCGTCTTAAGACAGTCGCAGCCGTTGCCGGGTGTTTCGAGCTTTTTCTTTTGACCGTTGGATTCTTTCTTCCCCATATGTACTTTGCGATGACCCTGGCTGTTGTATTCGCACCATTCTTGATTCAACGAGCCGCACAGCTCACGGCTCCCTATGAAGATCGATTGGCGCAAAAGTTTGTCGACCAGGCCGAACGTCGTCTCGCCGAAGTGAGCCCGACGGTGGTCGCAATCACCGGAAGCTTTGGCAAGACGTCGACGAAGCATCACCTCGCAGAACTGCTGGGTGGTCGACACGGCGTGGTGCCGACGCCAAGAAGTTTTAACAATCGTGCTGGCCTCTCTCGAGCCATTAACGAAAATCTCGTCAGTGGGACGTCGGTATTTATTGCCGAGATGGGTACGTACGGGCCCGGTGAAATCCGAGCACTCTGTGCCTGGTGTCCTCCTGAGATCGCCATCGTGACCTCAATCGGTCCCGTCCACCTTGAGCGCATGGGCTCACTGGAGGTCATTGATCAGGCCAAATTTGAAATAACTGAACGGGCTCACACGGTGATTCTCAACATTGATGATGCGCGTTTGGCGGCATGGGTCCCGATCCTGGCGGCGGCGGGCAAGAAGGTCGTGACTGCTGGTTCAACTTCGCCGGGTGCTCAAGTACGAGTCATCCTCGAGCAGGAGCGATGGAAGATTCTTCGAAATGATGTCGTGGTAGCTGAAGTGCTGCCGGTGGCTGGAATCCACGAGACCAACCTGGCCTGCGCGATTGCGGCCAGTTTTGAACTCGGAAGCGACGCCTATGAAGTAGCGACGCGTATTTCTCATCTCACTGCCGCCCAGCATCGACTGACGGTGGTCCGAGCTCCCTCCGGACTCACCATTATTGATGACACCTTTAACGCCAATCCCGCTAGCGCCAAAGCAGCACTTGAACTTCTGAACTCAATTCCCGTGTCTGGGCGCAGGGTCGTTATTACTCCCGGCCTTATCGAGTTGGGCAGCGAACAGGTCAGCGAGAATGAAGCACTGGGCCACGCCATCAAAGTCGTCGGGGCGTCATTGGTGGTCGTGGCGAGAACTAACGCCCGGGCTCTCACAACCGGCTTCGGCGGCGAACATCTTCGGTTCGATATTCGCGAAGAGGCGGTGGCGTGGGTTCGGGCCAACTTAGGCGAGACCGATTTGGTGTTGTACCTAAATGATCTGCCCGACCACTACCCTTAAGCCTTGATGCGAGAGGTGTTCTGATGATTGGTGTCTTATTTGGTGGACCAACTCCGGAGCACGATATTTCTATTCTCACGGGTCTCCTGGCGCTGCGTGAGCTCGAACGGGCTAACCGTGAAGTCGTGGGCATCTATTGGACCAAGGCCGGAACCTTCGTATCGGTGGCGCGTGGCGTAGAGGCCGAAGCCTTTGCGAACGGCGTGCCCGCCGGGTCAGAGGTGCTGGAGTTTCGCCTCGGCGAGAGTCGTGGTTTTGTGCAGACGGCGGGCCGTTTTGGCAAAGACAAGATTCTCAATCTTGAGGCCGTCGTTTTGGCGACGCACGGCGGACCTGGTGAAGACGGCACCATTCAAGGCCTATTGGATCTCGCTGGCATTGCGTACACCGGTCCCAATGTCGCTAGTGCGGCGCTGGGTATGGACAAGCTGGCGTTCGGGTCGGCCCTTATTGCCGCCGGACTTCCGTCACTCCCACGGGTGCTCGTGAGTGCGTCAACCGAATCGATTCCTTTCGATGGGCCTTACATCTGCAAGCCACGTTTCGGTGGATCGTCGATTGGTATCGATGTTGTAGCGGACCTCGCCACGCTCAAGGCCCGTTTGACGACCAACGTGCACTTTGCTCGGGGCTGTGTCGTCGAACCGTATCGACCCGACCTCTATGACCTCCAAATTGCGGTACGGAGTTTTCCTGAAGTCACGCTTTCGGCCATTGAAAAGCCAATCCGTCGGTCCGCCGATACGGAGATTCTCGATTACCGCGACAAGTACGTTGGCGGCGAAGGTATGGTTTCGGCCCCTCGGGAGCTGCCCGCCAATCTGCCGGACGATCGGGCGGCGCAGATTCGTGCTCTAGCGACTGAGATTGCCGTTCTCGCTGGCGTGCGGGGAGTTGCTCGGATTGACTTTCTCGCTAATGACGCTGAGCTCTACGTGAATGAAATCAACACGATCCCCGGATCGCTCTCTAAGCACCTCTTCGTGGAGCCAGTGATTCCATTTCTCGAACAGCTCGATTCTCTGATCGCCGAAGCGAAACAACGCCCGGCGTACTCGTACTCCACCGCCGGTTCAGACGGACTCGTCCTGCGCTCGGCGACGTCTATCGCATCGAAATTGGCCTAAGCGTCGACGCCACTGCTTGTGATGTGGTCTCGACGACGAGGCACGCGCGCGAGCGCCGCCACGATGTCGTCGGAATAGGGGTCTACAAGCCGACCACGCTCTAGGGCGTAGTACGCGAGATCAAAGTCACCTAAGGCGATGGCGAGTTGGGCTAATCGGAGGGCGGCCCACTCGGCATCACGTTGCAGTCGCGCGAGGTGGCCTTCGGCTAAGAACCATTCGAACCCCCGGAGTTCGGCACTCAGGGGCTCGCCCTCAATGAGGCCAATGGCCTCGTTTAAGAGGGCAAACTCATCGGCCGGCCGCTCTTGCGCCAACGCGACGAGAGCGTGAAAGCGCTCGACATCTGAAGAGACATCGTCGGTGCGGTAGTGACCGCCAGGCGTGACGGGTAGCAGTCGCGTTTGGGAATCGTGAGTGCCGAGTGCTCGCCGAACGGCTGACGCGGTATTGGCCAAGGTGCGCGTGGACGCGTCGCTGCTCCCACCGCCCAGTACGCGAGCGCGTAGTCGATCGCCCGTGATGACCCCATGGCGATGAACGGCAAGATACGCAGTCATCTCAATGCACCGTCGGCGTAAATCACTATTGAATGGTTCGTGTAAACCTTCGACAACCACTACTGGCTGCAGAAGTCTGACAAAGACATGAGTAGTAATGATTTCGGCGGCTCGACGCGAACGCGCCATCTCGGCGTGGCCAGCAGTCCGCATATCTCGGTCAGTTCGATGGACTACTCGAACGCAGAGGCGGGAGATATCTTCGTCGAGGCAATCGCCACCTAGATGGAGAACCATCACGCGGGGGGAAGGTCTGAGTGCTAACTGTCGCATCGTTTCGTGAGCGGAGGTTGACGTCACGATTCGGCCGTCACGGTGCAGAGCAGTTGCCACTCCCGCGAGTCCCTCGAGATTGGTGCCCGGGTTCACCGAAATCGTGCCCCCCGGGCGGGCGTAGGCCAACATCCACTGGTTTGATTCGTTGCGAATGGGCATCACCAGGACGGGACTATCGGCACTGGCCACAACGGGTCCGAGCGGTTCGAACGGTGCGAGATCGATGATGCCAAAGTCATCGGGTGGCAGGCCATCGAGCACTCGCTGCACCAACTCCTCGTCGACCGCCTTCAGTTCGTTGATGACTTCTTCGATTTCACCATCTTCCAGAATGACGCGAAGCTGGCGCAGTTCGTCGCGGCGGCGTTTCGCCATGAGCGCCATTGGTAATCCCGCTGACATAGTGACCGCACTGGCCTGCTTGGAGTGGTGCTGGACGCTATGAGAAGCCTCCGTGGCGCTGGTTGCGGTAACAACAGCCGGGCCCACCATGAAGCTCGTCGTTGAGAGCACGAGTCCGGCCAACCATCCGAACCCACCGCTCGTGTGATGACCCCGCCTCTGTCGCCACACAGTGTGGACAAGGCGAATGACGACAACGCACCAGAGGGCGACCAGAGTGCCTACGAGTGAGAGGGCAATGGAGGGTGAGTTCGCTTCAAGGGCCCGGCTCCAGATCGTTGGCGTGGTAGCGGGGATGGCAATCAGATAGGCGACCAGGAGCAGTCCGCTGGCGGCGCTTGGCCGCACCCTCACGTCGTGCGCCTCACCGACCATGGGGTGCCGGCGAGGCCAGTGATCTGCAGAACGCAGGAATTGGCGCCGGGGGGCACGGAGAATTGAGTGCCGACGTCGCTGGACCCACTGGGGCACTCGAGACTCAAATGACCCAGGGGATCCATGGTGACCCGGTAGGTTGCTCCACTCACCACCGGCACGAGATCTTGATCCCAGAGATCTTGTCCCACGGCGCCGCTGGCGACGAGCGCGGCGTCGAGGCCCGCCAAGGTGTCGGTCCAGTTCCCGTTGGCGCCGGACG
>CALAYR010000178.1 GCA_937894805.1 uncultured Acidimicrobiaceae bacterium
CGTCCACCTCGAGCTCGGGGGTAAGGCCCCAGTGGTGGTCTTTGATGATGTGGATATTGAGGCTGCGGCCGAAGGTATCGCCATGGCCGGCTTCTTCAACGCCGGACAGGACTGCACCGCGGCTACCCGAGTGCTCGTTGGTCCCAAGGTGCACGGCGACTTCCTCGATGCGCTCGTTGAGGCCACCAAGAACACCGTCATCGGGAATCCCGATAACGAAGATGCCCTCTTTGGGCCCGTTAACAACGTCAATCAGTTCGAGCGCGTCAAAGGATTCTTCTCGCGCAAGCCCAGCCACGCGACCTTCGCAGCCGGTGGGGCCACGGTCGGAGATGCCGGGTACTTCATCGCGCCAACGGTCGTAGCCGACCTGACGCAACAAGATGAAATGGTGCAGAGCGAAATCTTCGGACCAGTCATCACCGTGCAGCAGTTCAGCGATGAGAGCGAAGCATTGGCGTGGGCCAACGGCGTGGACTACGGGCTCGCCAGTTCAGTGTGGACGCGCGATCACGGCCGAGCGATGCGCTTTGCTCGCGACCTCGATTTCGGTTGTGTCTGGATTAACACTCACATTCCCATCGTGGCCGAAATGCCTCACGGTGGATTCAAGAACTCGGGATACGGCAAGGACCTGTCGGTGTATGGCTTCGAGGACTACACCCGAATTAAGCACGTGATGCACAATCTCGAGTTTTGAGTAGTTCCACTCGTTGGTGAAATTCACCTAGCGAGTGTGCGGTAACTAGGTAGAGGACTGATCAACGATGATCATCGGAGTTCCAAGCGAAGTAAAGACGGACGAGTATCGCGTGGCGATTACTCCAGCCGGTGTTCGTGAGTTGGTGGGCGAAGGACACCGAGTGCTCATAGAGCGCGGTGCGGGATTGGGTTCGTCTATCCGCGACGCCGACTACGTCGCCACCGGGGCCGAGCTCCTCGATAACGCTGACGACATCTGGGCCGAAGCCGACCTTGTTCTGAAAGTGAAAGAGCCAGTGGAGCCTGAGTTTCACCGCTTGAAGGCCCGCGAGAACCAGGTCCTCTTCACCTACCTCCACCTCGCCGCGAGTCGTTCCTGTACTGATGCTCTCGTTGACGCCGGCAATGTCGCCATCGCCTACGAGACCGTGCGCATGCCGGACAACTCTCTGCCACTCTTGACGCCCATGAGCGAAGTGGCCGGTCGAATGGCTCCCTTCATGGGAGCGCACCACCTCATGCGCGCTGGTGGTGGTCGGGGCATGTTGATTGCGGGCGTGCCGGGCGTCGCCGCGGCCAACGTGGTCGTCCTCGGGGCCGGTGTGGCCGGCATGGCAGCCGCGACGCTGGCAGTGGGCATGCACGCCAACGTCCACATCTTCGATAAGAACTTGGAACGACTCCGCCAGGTCGATCACCATTTCCGCGGTGATGTTGAGACCGTGGCCTCCTCGGCCCACGCCATCGAGGAGGCCTGCCTGCTCGCCGACATCGTCATCGGTGCCGTTCTCGTAGTGGGCGCCAAGGCTCCGAAGCTGGTTCCGAACGATCTCGTGAGTCGCATGCGTCCCGGATCAGTGTTGGTTGATATCTCCGTCGACCAGGGTGGCTGTTTCGAAGCGACGCGTCCCACGACGCACTCCGACCCCGTCTTTGAACACAACGGCTGCATCTTTTACTGTGTCGCCAATATGCCCGGTGGCGTTCCTCACACGTCGACACACGCCCTCTCAAATGCCACGATGCCCTACGTCATGAACTTGGCTCGACACGGCTGGCGTGATGCTGTTCGTCGTGACGCCGCGTTACGCGAAGGTGTCAATGTGGTGAACGGTGAGATCACGTACGGGTCAGTGGCCGATGCGCACGGTCTGCCGTCAGTCGACATCACGACTTTGCTCTAGTCGCACTCTCGATAGTCGCTGACGGTTAGCGTGAGGTGTACCCCCTCTCTCTCGAATTGAGAATGTTCATGACTAACCAAGAAATTCAAACGCCCGATCCCCGTCGCTGGTTTGCCCTCATAACCATTGCCCTGGCTCAGCTCATGGTGGTCTTGGACTCGTCAATCGTAAATATCGCCCTGCCGCACGCCCAGCTCGCGTTGCACATCAGTGATGCCAACCGTCAGTGGGCTATCACGGCTTACACCTTGACCTTCGGTGGCTTCTTGTTGCTCGGTGGCCGTGTCGCGGACTTCACCGGTCGTAAGAAGGCCTTCATGATTGGCCTCGGTGGCTTCGCTTTCGCATCCTTGCTCGGTGGACTTGCCTGGAATCAGCAGGCCCTCTTCGCGGCCCGTGGTTTGCAGGGAATTTTCGGTGCACTCTTGGCCCCCGCGGCGCTGTCTTTGTTATCTGTCACCTTTACTGATGCCAAAGAACGCGCCAAGGCCTTCGCCGTCTACGGCGCTCTCTCCGGCGTCGGGGCGGCCATTGGTTTGATTATGGGTGGACTCTTGACGCAGTACGCCAACTGGCGTTGGTGCCTTCTGGTAAACACTCCGATGGCGATCATCGCCATCGTGTTGACTCGTAAGAACGTCCGTGAGTCCCGTGTAACAAAGGGCGACACTCGCTACGACGTCCCCGGCGCCATCACGGCCACTGGTGGAATGTTGGCCATTGTTTATGGTGTTTCGGAAGCCTCCACGAAGGGTTGGGCCTCGACGTCGGCACTGACCTTCATGCTCGGCGGTGCGGCCCTCCTTGGTCTCTTCTTCTTCCTCGAAACTCGCGTCCCCCACCCACTCCTGCCGCTGCGTCTGTTTAATCGCATCCGTGGTGGTTCCTACCTGAGCTCCATTCTCGCCGGTATGGGAATCTTCGGAATGTTCTTGTTCATGACCTTCTACTTCCAGAACATCCACGGCTACTCCGCCGTGAAGTCGGGTCTCTGTTTCTTGCCCTTCTCGCTCTGCGTCATTGTTTCGGCCGGATCGGCGAGCAAGTTGTTGCCCAAGATTGGACCTCGACCACTGGCGACCGTTGGCCTGATCATGGCGGCATTCGGTCTTCTCTACCTATCGACGCTCACGGCGACAAGCTCCTACGCAACGCACGTCCTGCCCGGACTGATGTTGATGAGCCTCGGACTTGGTGGCGTCTTTGTGAGTCAGTCAACGACGGCACTGCACGCGACGCCATTCCACGACATCGGCGCAGCGTCAGCCCTCCTGAACACATCGTCGCAGATCGGTGGTTCGTTCGGTACCGCTATTCAAAACACCGTGGCCGTCACGGCGACCGGAAACTTCATCGCCGTGGCAATGGCGAAGCCGATGGCCCACTTGACGCCTCAACTGCAAGCGGCCGCCACGGTCCATGGTTTCGACATGGCATTCCGTATGGGGTCAATCTTTGTTCTGGCCTCGGCCGTGGCCTTCTATCTGCTCTGCAACATTGAACGCCACGAACTCGGCCACGCCGAAGTTCCTAGTGGTGCCCACTAGTCACAGAGAAATGGGCAGTGGCGACAGCCACTATCACAGCACGTACCTCGTTCGAGGTGGGTGCGTACTGTTAACACCAAGAGGCCCGTTGCGGGGTCACGATACGTTGACTCGTTGGCCGTGATCGCCGCATCGTGAGCCGCCATGATGGTGGCGTAGTCCACGCGCGCAGGATTTAGGCGCGAAGGATCTGGAGCGGGATAGGCGATGGCCACGGCTGCAACCTACCGGTGGTCCTAGCCTTCGTTGACCAGCACGATCTTGCCTAGCTTGCCGGGTTGCGCAAAGAGCTCGTATGCCTCGTTGACTTGGTCGAGTGGCAACGTGTCGCTAACGACGACCCGCAGGGTGCCGTTCGACCACAGGGGCACTAACTGCTCGTTAACGGCCCGGGCGATAGTGGCCTTTTCTTCTCGTGAACGGGCACGAAGTGTCGAACCGGTCAACGATGCCCGTCGTGCCATGAGGCCGAGTAGGTCCACTTCAACGCGACCACCACTCCCGCCGCCGATCACCACGACCCGACCGAAGGGGCGCAATTTGGTCTGCGCCACGGCGAGGTGGGCCACTCCCACAAGTTCAAGGATGACGTCGACGTCGGCAATCGTTCCAACCTGATCAACAGTGACGCACTCGCTAGCACCCAGTTCGAGCAGTGCGCCATGGTGTCGGGTGTCGCGCGTAACGGCCACGGGCGTGGCGCCCATCGCCCGGGCGATTTGGATGGCCGCCATGCCGACGCCGCCGGCCGCCCCGGAGATGAGCACACGATCGTTAGGCGCAATGTGGGCGTTCAGGACGAGAGCGTCAAAAGCCGTTGTGAAGGCCTCGGCGAAACCGCCGGCCTCGGCATCGCTAACCGACGAGGGAACGAAAATGAGATGTTCGGCCGGTACGAGACAGTGGGTGGCCTGACCGCCACCACCGACAATGGCCGCCACACGATCACCCACAGAGACGGTCGTGACGTTGCTACCGGTGGAGTGGACCACTCCGGCGCACTCGAGGCCGGGGACGTCGATGGGCCAGCCGGGGGGAGCGGGGTAAAAGCCTCTCCGCTGCAAGAGGTCCGCGGCATTCAAGCCGGCGGCCCGAACTTCGATGACGACGTCATCGGGGCCGGGCTGAGGAATTTCCCGCGAAACAATCTCCAGTTCGTTGTTGCTGATCTGCACTACTCGCATGGGGCACCCTCCTAGGCGTTCCCCGTCAAACTAGGGCACGTAGACATTCGTTGTGGCGTCTTGACTTCGCCGCTATCGTGCCCTCATGACTATTTTCGATACCGCTATCAACAACCTCGACGGCACTCCAGCCAACCTCAATGCCTACGCCGGCAAGGTCGTTTTGCTTGTCAACGTCGCCTCGAAGTGTGGCCTCACGCCCCAGTACACCGGCCTCGAAGAGATGCAGAAGCACTACGCCGATCAGGGTTTCACGGTCCTCGGCGTTCCCTGTAACCAGTTTGGCGAGCAGGAGCCCGGTACCGCGGAAGAGATCCAGACTTTCTGCTCGACGTCTTACGGTGTGAGCTTTCCGCTCCTCGAGAAGGTCGAAGTCAACGGCGAAGGCCGCCACCCGCTCTACGGCATCTTGACGGAAACGACGGACGCCGAAGGACACACCGGTGACATCCGCTGGAACTTCGAGAAGTTTCTGGTTGGCCGTGACGGTTCGATTACTCGCTTCGGCCCCCTCGTAGCACCCGAAGACGCCACGCTGGTCTCCGCCATTGAGGCAGCGCTCTAATTCTTCGTTCGCGATAGCTCGTTGCTGTGAGAAAGTAGTTCCATGCTGACTGCCACGCTGTTCGACATGGACGGGCTTCTGCTCGATTCAGAGATTCTCTGGCACAAGGCCGAACTGAAGATTCTTGGTGACCTCGGCGTGCCGATCCCTCACGGCGAAGTGCGCCTCACGAAGGGCATGTTCGTTTCCGAAGTTGTCGATTACTGGTTCGCGCAACACCCATGGGGGACACCTTCGCTCCCTGAGGTGGTGACGATGATTCTCCAAGCAGTTGGCGATTTAGTGGAGTCCGAGGGCGTAATGATGCCGGGCGCCCTGCGGGCCATTGAGCTCGCTTCAGAACGGGGACCCATTGCGGTTGCGAGTTCCACGCCGATGCCTCTCATTATGCGGTGTCTTGAGAACTTCGACCTCGTACCACGGTTCCAGTCAATTCACTCGGCCGATGTCGAGCCATTCGGCAAGCCCCACCCCGGTGTTTTTCTCACCGCGGCCAAGGCGCTGGGGGCGACGCCCACTTCCTGTCTCGTCTTTGAAGATTCTGCGGCGGGCGTGTTGGCCGCCAAGGCTGGCCGGATGACGTGTGTTGCAGTTCCCGTGGCCGATGAACTACGCATGCCGGCCTTTCAAATCGCCGACCTCGTTTTGAACTCCCTAGATGAACTCACTCCGGAGTGGCTCGACGAACGATTCACGAACTAGTTCGTTAACACCTTTAAGAACTTGAGTCCTTCGGGGTAGTGGTCAACCCCATCGGGGAAGGCGGCGATGCGTTCGTAGCCAATCCGGGCATAGAACTTGATGGCCTCGGGTTGCTTGTCACCCGTCTCGAGGTAGATCGACGTCACACCCAACGTCGGCGCAAACTCCTCCAGTGCCACCATTAATCGTTGGGCCACACCACTTTGGCGGAGATCGGGTCGCACCCAGAGTCGCTTGACTTCTGCGGCTCGCTCGCTGGACTCACCAATCTTTCGCAGCGCCACACCGCCAGCAAGGTGATCGTCGACCCGGGCGACAAAGAAGGCCCCGGTTGGAAGTTCAAGTTCGTCGAACGAAAGGCTGTGGTCATCCGCGTTGCTCCCATAACGGCGACCAAGTTCTTCGAGGGCGCAATAGATCAGCGCTCGCACGGCGGGGGAAGAAGAGGATTCGCGCTCGATAGTCAATTGCACGAGGGCACCCTAGGAGGAGACGACCAGTGTGCCGTCGTCTTCTACGATAGGAACAGACAAAGGGGATTTGTGTTCCGTCCAATTAGTGCTGAGATCGATTTCGTCGCGCTCGAAGAGGCCGAGCTCGTCCGTTGGCGTGAGCATGACGTCTTCGCCCGCTCGATGCAGCAGCGCGAAGGGGCCACCCCGTGGGTCTTTTACGAAGGCCCCCCGACGGCCAACGGCAAGCCGGGTTTACACCACGTCTGGGCCCGTATCTATAAGGACTTTTTCTGCCGCTACCAAACAATGCAGGGTCACTTTGTCCAGCGTCGTGCCGGCTGGGACACTCACGGCCTGCCGGTCGAGGTTGAGGTCGAGAAGCGTCTTGGTATTTCGGGCAAGAAGGCCATTGAAGACGAAGTTGGTATTGCCGAGTTCACTCGTCTCTGCCGCGAGAGCGTGCATACCTACGTCGGGGAATTTGAAAAGCTCACGGAGCGCATTGGTTACTGGGTCGACCTGGAATCGGCCTACTGGACGTATCACACCAGTTACGTCGAGTCCGTCTGGTGGCAACTCCAACAACTCTTTAACAAGGAGCTGCTCTACGAAGACCTGAAGGTCGTTCCCTACTGCCCGCGATGCGGCACGGCACTTTCGAGTCACGAGCTCGGACAGCCCGGCGTCTACACCGATGAGTTCGATGAGAGCTGCTACGTCCAACTCGAAATAACTGACTCTCACGATCTCCCTGGGGCTACGCACCTAGCGGTTTGGACGACAACGCCGTGGACGTTGCTCAGCAATGTCGGCGTGGCCGTCAATCCCGAAGTGACGTACGCCGTTGTTAACGGCCTCGTAATGGCCGAAGCACTCGTCGAGGCCGTCTGTGGTGAGGGAGTCAAGCCCGACGCCACATTCAGCGGCAGCCAACTCGTAGGCCTGCACTACCGTCGCCCCTTCGATGACGTAGAACTTCCCGAAGGAGCGGATGCCTGCCGCGTCGTTCCCGCTGACTACGTCACCACGGAAGACGGCACGGGTCTTGTCCATCTCTCACCGGCATTCGGTGAAGTCGACCGTCAAGTGGCTCGCGCGAATGGTCTGCCGACCGTTAACCCCGTTGGTCCGGATGGTGCATTTACCTCGCAGGTGCCGTGGCTGGCCGGTATTGGTGTACGCGATGCCAATGCCGAAATCAACAATGAACTTGAGCGCCGTGGCATCTTGATTCGCCGTTTTAACTACGAGCACTCCCTGCCGCACTGCTGGCGTTGCTCGACCGTTCTCATCTACTGGGGTAAGCCCAGTTGGTACATCGCGACTTCCAAGTTCAAAGAACTCATGGTCGATGAAAACAAGACCATCGACTGGCACCCGGAGCACATTCGCGAAGGACGATTTGGTGAGTGGCTCGCCAACAACGTTGACTGGGCCCTTTCGCGCGACCGTTTCTGGGGTACGCCACTGCCGATTTGGCGTTGCGGCGAAGGACACCTCACCTGCATCGGCTCGCTTAAGGAGCTGGGTGAGCTCACGAAGCGAGACCTCTCCGAGCTCGACCCCCACCGTCCGTCAATTGACGCGGTGACCTTTGACTGTCCGACGTGTGGTGTGGAGGCGAAGCGGGTGGAGCCAGTCATCGATGCCTGGTTCGACTCGGGCGCCATGCCGGCCGCACAAGTGGGCTACCCCCACGTTCCCGGCTCCGAAGCCCTCTTTAACTTTCCCGCGCAGTTCATTGCCGAAGCCATTGACCAGACCCGCGGCTGGTTCTACTCACTCTTGGCCGTGAACTCTCTCGTCTTTGGCGCCAAGCCCTACGAGCACGTTCTCTGTCTCGGGCACATCGTGGACGTTGATGGCCGCAAGATGAGCAAGTCGCTCGGCAACGTGATTGACCCTTGGGAAGTCCTGAACTCCCGCGGTGCCGATCCACTCCGTTGGTGGATGTTCTCACAGGGTTCCCCGTGGACCCCAACCCGAGCATCGATGGGGGCCATTGACTCCTCGATGCGCGAAACACTCGGCACATTGTGGAACACCTACAGCTTCTTCACGACCTACGCATCACTTAACGGTTTCAATCCCGCCGATCCCGAAATTCCCGTGCGCGCTGACCGTCCCGACATGGACCGCTGGATTCTCTCCCGCCTCGAGCGGACTACCAAGATCGTTACCGAATCACTCGATGGTTACGAGCCATTGCCGGCGGCGTCCGCCGTTTCGGGTCTCGTCGACGACCTGTCGAACTGGTACGTCCGTCGTAGTCGTCGCCGTTTTTGGCGCACCGACCCCAACGCCCCCCGTGCGGATTCTTTGGCGGCGCAAGCCACATTGCTAGAAGTGCTCCAGCGAATCTCATTGCTCTTGGCGCCGTTCTGCCCCTTTGTAGCCGATTCCATGTATCGCGAACTGTTCGGACTCGATGCGACGAACTCAGTCCACTTGGCCGACTGGCCCCGCACTCTCGAAGACGACATCGACGATGATCTCGAAGCGGCCATGGTGGTTGCTCGCAGTCTGACTTCGATGGGGCGCGCCGCTCGGGCCGACGCCGGAGTCAAGGTGCGACAGCCTCTGGCTCGTGCACTGGTCTTCTTGCCGCCAGGCAGCCCCCAGCCACCGGCCGGTGTCGTTGAAGAAGAGTTGAACGTTGACGCGATTGAGTACGGAACGGAACTAGCCGACGTCTTGAGCTTCGAACTGGTGCCGAACTTCCGAACGCTCGGACCCCGTTTGGGCGAGGCCGCTAAGGAGCTCCGCCCGGCGCTGAGCGAGCTCGATGGTGCGGCCGTGGCTGCGGCCTTTGAACGGGGCGAAACCGTTTCACTGACCCTTTCGACCGGCGACTTCGTACTCGGTCCTGACGACATTGAACTGCGCGTCAAGAGCCAAGGCGGCTTCGCGGTGGGTCGAGAGGGCGGCGAAGTTGTCGCACTGGATCTCACGTTGAACGATGAACTGCTGCGTCGCGGTTATCTGCGTGACCTGGTTCGTCAGGTCCAAGATCTCCGTAAAACGACCGGACTCGACGTCTCCGATCGAATCACGCTGCACTTAGTCGGTGTGGACGATCTGGCCGAAGGATTTGCACTCGTCGCCAGTGAAGTGCTGGCTACAGAGATTCACGCCACGCCGGGCGCCGGAGCCGGGGAAGCACTTTCCTTCGATGACGAACGCGCCGGCGCATTGGCCTGGGTCGCTAAAGCGACGAGTTAGCGGAGCTTTCTCAGCAGACTTTCGAGTTGAGCCTGTTCCTCGACTGAGAGAGTGCGATCAAAGAGTTCGGCCAGTAATGCCACGTGGACGCCGAGGGCCTCGTCGAAACGGGTATTGCCCGATTCGGTGATGGCGACGTGGATGGCCCGACGATCTTTGGGGCAGGCCTGACGCTCGACGAGCCCCTCTTCGACCATGCGATCGATAAGTCGCGTGGTACCGCCCGTGGAGTGAACGATGGCATCAGCGATTTCACTCATAGTTAGGTGGCCTTCTGGAGACTGTCGGAGGCGCAAGAGGGTCTCAAACCAGGGGAGTGGGAGTTCGACCCGAGAGCGCAGTTCACCGTCTAACTGGCGTTCGAGGCGGGCGTTGGTGTCAGACAGCTGTGCGAAGAGCAGAACGCGCGGGTCTTTCGATGGGCAGAACTCCTCAGAAACCATAGGGAAAGTGTAGCAAGCAGTTGCATTTCAAGTTATTGCTTGACAAATAGTTGCTTTAGCAACTATTATTACTCTCGACATACAAACCCCTTCAAATAAAGGATTATTCAATGAGCACTTTGCCCACTCCCGGCACCTACAACGTCGATTCTGTCCACTCGTCCGTGAACTTCACCGTGCGACACCTCATGGCCGCCAAGGTCCGTGGTTCCTTCACCGAGTTCAACGGAACGGTCGTCATTGGTGAGACCGCCGAGACCTCTTCGGTGACAGCCACCGTGCAGGCCGGTTCAATCACGACGAACAACGAGATGCGTGATGGTCACCTCAAAAGCCCCGACTTCTTGGACCTGGAAAACCACCCAACTTTGGAGTTCGCCTCGAAGAAGATCACCGCCAAGAGTGGTGATCTCTACGACCTCGAAGCCGAACTGACCCTCCGTGGCGTGACCAAGACTGTGAACTTCGAGCTGGAATTTCTCGGCACCGGCCCCGGCATGGCGCCAGGTGTGACGGTCGCTGGATTTGAAGCTCGTGGCGAAATCGACCGCCGTGACTTCAATGTCAACTTCGAGGGCACCCTCGAAAACGGCAACCTCGTGGTTTCGCACAAGGTTGCGTTGGAGTTCGTGATTGAAGCGGCCCACCAGGCCTAAGTCTCAGTCGTTCGACTACGTGATACCCCGGGGTGCAAACCTCGGGGTATCGCCGTACCATGGAGGTATGAGCAACGAATCCTCCACCGGTAGCAAGAAAAAGACACTCGGCATTGTCGGTGTTGTTGTGACCGTGTTTTCGGTCTTTTGGTTTGCCCTTCGTCCGCGCCTGAAGAAGAGCGACGACAACTAACCAACCAATATCGCTGGCAACGTGTCAGTGAGGTCTCCCGAGACCACGACGTCGGCCAGGCCGTCCATCTCGGTGGCGCTGCCATTGGCGATGATGATTTTCGCCCCGGCCCTCTTCGCGACCGGCACAATCGCGGCGATGGGATAGACCCCGAGCGTCGAACCGGCTGCAATAAAAACGTCGCAGTCGCGGGCCGCCTGTTCGGCGCGATTCAAATCCTCAATGATGAGGGACTGGCCGAACGAAATCGTGGCCGCCTTCAAAATCCCACCGCACTGAGCAGTGCCGGACAACACTTCGCATCTGGGGTCAGTCTCACCGGCCTCGACTCGATACACAATCAGTTCGATTGGACCGCGTTCGCCACAGCGCATGCAGAGGGACTCGTGAACCGTTCCGTGGATTTCGATGAGTCGTTCCCGGGTGAGGCCCGCCTTTTGATGAAGACCATCGATATTTTGGGTGACCACGACGTCGAGTGTGCCTCGTTGGGAAAAGTCGGTTATGGCGTAGTGCGCGGCATTTGGTTGGACGGCCTCCCAGGACATGTTCGCTCGACGTAGCCATCCCGCCCGTCGCACTTCAACGTCAGACATCCACACATCGATGTGGGCCCGCACTTCTGCTCCGGGGTTCTTGGTCCAAACGCCGTCGGGTCCGCGATAGTCGGGAATGCCCGATGCCGTGGAAATCCCCGCACCCGTCAGCAGCACCACGCGCCGACCGCTGGTGACCACGCGGTGTGCGAGTTGTAGATCATTGGTGGGCACGGAGGGAGAGTAATGCGACACCACTAGCGTCCCTGCATGGCCTCAACGTCCTTCGCACCGTTACGCCATCGCAGTTTTCGCTTGGCTCTGATTAGCTCATTCGTTTCCTCGTCCGGCACGTGGATGCAGTCGGTGGCCATGGGGGTCTATCTTCAAGTCACGACGCACAACGCCGTATGGCTGGGCCTCTTGACGCTGGCGGCCTGGCTGCCGAGCGCCGTTGCTTCACCGGTTGGTGGCGCGCTGGCGGATCGGATGAGCCGGGAGCGCATCATTCAGATCTCGAACGGAGTCATGGCCCTGTGCGCCACCACCCTGGCCGCCCTTTATCTCACGGGCCACCTGCGACCCATTGACGCTGTATTGATTGCCATCGTTGAGGGTTTTGCGGGAGCTGGATCCTGGGCCAGTTGGCAGTCGTTACTACGAGACCTGGTGGAAACCGATGAGGTGCTGGCGGCAGTCTCCTTGTCATCGGCCCAGTTCAATCTCGGACGGATCATTGGCCCAATGTTGGCCGGCGTGGTGATGGGGTTTGGTTCAGCGGGATGGTGTTTCGCGATCAACGCTGCAACCTTCTACTTCGTTGTCGTGATCTACGGATTTGTGAAGAGTCGACCCCGTCAACTCGTTCCACCGGTGGGACATCTCATTGATCAGATTCGCCATGGCGCCAAGACGGCCATGGCCGTGCGTGGTACTCGCTCGCCCATTTTGAGCATTGCGGTGATCGCCTTCATCATGAGTCCCTTCATCTCGTTTGTTCCGACCATGGCAATCGAGGTCTTTCACGCTGGTGAGGTGGGTACGAGTTCCCTCGTCACCGCCCAGGGGATCGGAGCA
>CALAYR010000179.1 GCA_937894805.1 uncultured Acidimicrobiaceae bacterium
TCGTTGGCGGAGACCGCCGGAAAGTTCGTGAGGGTACTGGCGAAGTCGCTCTTTAGGGGAGGGAATTTCCACCATTTCGAGTACTTCGAGGACGCGCTGCTCACTCTCTTTGTAGGACATGCCACGGTGCAGGAGGAGGGGTTCAGCGATTTGGCGACCAATCCGGTGGACGGGATTGAGCGCCGTCATGGGGTCTTGGGGGATCAATGCGATTCTGTTGCCGCGAATTTTCCGGAGCCCACTCTCGTTAAGAGCGGTCAAGTCCTCACCGTCGAGGAGTACGGCACCGCCAGTAATTGAGCCATTTACTGGGAGAAGCTGCAAGATGGCTAAGCCGGTCGTGGTCTTGCCACAGCCTGACTCACCCACAAGGCCAAAGCATTCACCGGCACTGATGGAGAACGATACGTCGTCCACGGCAGTGACGCTCTGGTCCTGAATTCGAAACGCCGTACGGAGGTTGCGTACATCGAGCAGATTGTTCATTGGGACATCTTATTGCCAGTAAGGCAAAGACATTTGGCTCGAAGCGGGCAAATAGGATGAAGAGAGTGGTCGGGAAGGCGGGATTCGAACCCGCGGCCTCCTGGTCCCAAACCAGGCGCGCTAACCAAGCTGCGCTACTTCCCGTCGTAATCTGTGGCACTAACGCTACTCGCAATCGATGCGACTCAGGTTCAAAGGTGACACATGCCCTACGAATGGCTAATTGACGGCATTGCCGAGACCTGGGCGAAGACCGACGCTCTTCTCTCTTCGATCTCGGAGAGTGATTTTGACCGCCCAACGCCCTGCCCCGGGTGGTCGGTTCGCGATGTAGTGAGTCACCTCATTGGATTCGAGCTCATGCTCGCCGGCGTGGCAGCTCCCGAGCTGCCCGACGCAGTGCCGGAACATGTCCGCAACGATATCGGCAAGATGAATGAAGCGTTTGTTTACGAGCGGCGTTCTCGCTCCCAGAGCGAGATGGTGCAGGAGTTTCGTGAGGTCACACGAGCAGCCCTCGTTCGACTCCAGGGGCTCGATCAGGCGGCCTGGGACCTCGTCGGGTGGAGCCCGGAGGGCCCGGCGCCATATCACCGGTTCATGGAGACTCGAATCTTGGATAGTTGGATCCACTTGCAAGACCTGCGGGATGCCCTCGCCCTACCCGAAGATGACCACGGCACCGGGGAGGAGATTGTGGTTAATCGATTCGAAGCGGCCCTGCCGTACATCGTCGGCAAGAAGGCTCAGGCGCCCGAGGGGAGTCGGGTCCGAATCAACCTGGAGGGTCGCCTCGGGCGAAGCATTGAAATCGAGATCCAAGACGGTCGGGCGCGCGCTGCCGAAGGCCCCGGCGACCCAATTCTCGAGATTTCTACGCCGGTGGCCCTGTTCTGGCGCCGAGCGGCCGGACGGATCTCCAGTCAGGCCTTTCTCCAGGCCGCCGAGACCAATGTCCAGGGTGATCGGGAGTTGGCCCAGCGGATCGCCGACGCCCTCGCCATCATGATTTAACCCCAACCGGAGGTGCTCGCTCGCCGGTAGGCTTTCAGCCTTATGCAAGCCTCAGTCACTGTTCTAGAAAACAATCGTGTCAAGCTCACCGTAGAGGTAGAAGCTGCCGCCATCGAAAAGGCCATCGAGGCCACCGCAAAGGTCTTCGCTGAAGATATCAATGTCAAGGGCTTTCGAAAAGGTAA
>CALAYR010000180.1 GCA_937894805.1 uncultured Acidimicrobiaceae bacterium
TATCGATATCCGACCCATTGTGGACATGACTGGGGACCACGCCTTTAATGAAGTCTTCTTCGACGAAGTGCGCATTCCCGCCGATCACTTGATTGGTGAGGTGAACGAAGGATGGCGCTTGGCCAAAGTGACGCTCGGCAACGAGCGTGTCTCGCTCTCTGGTGAGGGCGCACTCTGGGGACGTGGTCCCTCGGCCAACGATCTCGTGAACCTCGCCAAGGGGGAGAGCTTGACGTCTCTCCAGCGCGAGTCACTAGTCAAGTGTTGGTCCCACGGGGAGATCTTGCGACTACTGCGTATTCGTACTCTCTCGGCCGTCTTGGCCGGACGCGAACCGGGCCCCGAGGCCAGTGTGCGCAAAGCGTTGGCCGACGATCACGGTCAAGAGATCATGGGTCTGGCCGTGGAGTTCGCGGGCGTTGGGGCGATGGACTCTTCCGTCGGACCGTTTGGCCTTGCGGGCAGTGCGGCCCAGACCTGGCGTCACGGTTTTCTCTACGCCCAAGCACTCACTATTGGCGGCGGCACCTCAGTAGTGCAGCGCAACATCATCGCCGAGCGCGTGTTACAACTCCCGAAAGAGTTGAGCGCCTAGAGCTCGAGTGGTCCGGCGTTGCCGAAGCCCTGGCGAATACCCTGGCCGGCGCGCTGGCTGAGCTGTTCGGGCTCGAAGAGCATCCAGTAGGCGTTGCGGGCGTGGTCCCGTGAGCGGTTCTCAAAGACCATGGCCAAAACCTCGGGGTCACTGGCCTCGTCCTCGTGGACGAAGACTTCGAGGATTGGCGTGCTGGTGAGCAGCTGGGCCTGCATGATGCCCATGGCGGCCTCGTGGGCGCACTGCTTGTCCACGGCGGCACTGCCGGGCATGCCAAGGGCCACGACAATGGAGCAGCCGTCTTTTTCAATCAAGTTCTTCGCGGCGACGGCCAGGTCCTTGAAGCCGGGAACGGTCTTGGCGATAGTCACGAACTTCTCGCCGTAGCCGGGGCACTCGGCCAACTCGGCCAGGGCGGCACCACCCATGTTGTATCGAGCGAACATGGTGTCGACCACACCGATCTTCACAACTTTGGTGGTCTTTTCTTTCTTTGCCATAGTTCCAGCCTAGGGGGGTGTGAACTTTTTGCCGATGGGCGGGTGTCATCATCCCTGGGCCGCACTCGCCGTCGAATTCCTCGTTTTGGTTTTTGTCCAGTTCTCTACTACTATTACAGACATGGCCGTCCATTTCGACAGTGTCGCCTCTGACGTGACTCATCTCGTCACCACTGCTCAGAATCGTTTCTTCGAGATCGATGACTTCCCCGAAGCCTCTCGGGGTGCCGTGGCGAGAACGCTCTCGCGTCTCGCGGGGTCTGGCGAACTGAAGCGGGTTCGCCGTGGTACCTATTGGCGTGGAGTGCAGACGCCGTTGGGCATGGTGCCCCCTTCGCCGATGGCAATTCTCCAACATACGTACGGGAGTAGTGCGTCACTAGGCCCAGCGCGTCTCGATGCCGCTGGCATGTTGGGATTGACCACACAGGTGGCGGCCCGCCCAACTTTTGCCGTTCCCTATCTCGTTGAGGGCTTGGATTTCAATTTGATAAATCGAGATCGCCGTCGCGGACGACAAACCCAGAACCTCCGTCCACTTGAAATCGCTCTTTACGAAGTTTTGGGCGACTGGGATGAACTGGTTGAGATTGCCCCTCGCGAAGCGGTACGCCGGATATCTCCACTTTTACGCAGTGGAGAATTGCGCTCGCATCAGCTTGCGCGAGGAGCCAATTCGGAGCCACCTCTCGTTCGCGAACGACTGCGTGGAATTCTGAGGGCCACGCAAGAAACTCAGGCGGAACGCGTAATTAGGCCTGCCGCATCCGAAACAGTTCGCCAGAGTTCGGCAAAGACGTTCGGCGAACTTCTCCGGGCATGACGCTGTGGCGTGCGAGCCAGGGCGCGTGGGCAACGCTCGCCGCCGCGGGCGCGAGCGGACCGATCCGTGCCGAGATCTATGAGAAGGACTACTGGGTCACACAAGTACTGCGGTGTCTCGTAGCGAACCACCACGACGCCTTTGTCTTTAAGGGCGGCACAAGCCTGTCGAAGGCCTACCGGTGTATCGACCGCTTCTCGGAAGATATTGACATTCTTGTTTTGAATCAGGGTCTTTCCAAGGGGGCTACCGACCGGTTAATGGAGGAGATGGCGGAAGGCGTCCTTGGTCAGCTCGATCTGACCAAGGATGTCAGCGGCAGCACTCGAGGGCGGGGTACAAATCGCAATGAACTGCTCGTCTATGCACGCGATGAAGCAGTTGGCTCAGGGTTGCTCCAACCGACGGTGCAATTGGAAATGGGAGTTCGGGGATCAGACTTCCCCCTTCACACAACACGCGCCATTCGACCGATGATTGCCGAACGTCTGGCAGCGGTGGGTATCAGCGTTGACGAGTTCGAAGATTTGACAGCTTTTGACGTACCGGTGCTACACCCCGGTCGAACTCTCATTGAAAAAGTTCTTCTGCTCCATGGTCGTATTTCGTCGAAACTATTTGTTGGTTCTGATCGAAAAAGCTCACCCTCCCAGATTGGTCGGCACTATCACGACATCCAGATGCTCCTGGGCCTAGCCGAGGTTCAACAATGGCTCGAGGACCGGGAAGCCTTCGAAGCTGCGGTCGCCGACCATCGGGCAATCAGTTGGACTCATTTTGGTATCGAAGTACCTCCCCGGCCACTGGGTGGCTTTGCGCGCAGCGATGCGTTTCGTCGGGACTCGGAGTACATCGCCACGCTTCAGGATTGCTACGAGTCAGCAATGCGGGAGCTCTACATAGGAGACGATACGTTTCCCGCGTGGTTGGGCGTTATCGCGTTGATTGAATCCTCGGCGGCATTGCTGTAGTACGCGTGCCATCGCATGCTGGCTCTAGGAAAATCAAGGCGTGGAGTGGAGGGACGCGCTGGGACTGTCGCCAGGTGCCCCTCGGCACTGAGAGGTCTGAATCCGAGGCCCGAGGGGAGTAGATTTAGTCGTTGTTTAACCACTCCGGTCGCGATGGGAATCCCGCTTGTCACCTACACCACCAACATTTCGGGAGCGAGTGGCCTTCTATCTCGAAACGTTGACCGCCTTGATGCGCATCAACCGAACGGGTCTCTTTCTGCGCGAGCGGTTTTCCCAGGAGTTAGCCACTACGGGCTCGTCGAAGGCCCGTCTCTTTCGCCGCGCATTCCCACCGGATTCGAAGCGTTTCCAGGCCTTCTTCTGGGTGTTGATTCAATTTCTCCGCCTCTACGTGCGCTGGACCACCTGGCGGTCGGATGAGGGCATCAAGGTGGGCCACCCCACCGCCGAGGTCGTACGAGTCCAGAGTGACACCCGCATCATCGCCTTCGAACCATCGGCCGCTGCCGATGTCGTTGTCATCATCCCGGTCTTTAACAACTGGTCGATGACGGCCACCTGTCTGCGTTCACTGATGATGACGACCAACGAAACGCCCTATCGCGTGGTCGTCGTTAACGACGGATCAACTGATGAGACGGCCGAGCGGCTCGCGGAGATCGCCGGCATCACCAATCTCTGTCTCGAGGAGAACGTCGGCTTCCTCCGTGCCGTCCACGCCGGCTTCGCCGCCGTCTCGGAGCCCTGGGTGATCTTGCTCAACAACGACACCGTGGTGACCGACGGCTGGTTGGACGCCCTGGTCGACATGGCCCGCCACGACGACACGATTGGCATAGTGGGGGCCAAGCTCCTCTTCCCCGACGGCGTCCTCCAGGAGGCCGGTTCGTTGATCTTTACCACGGGTGCGGGCGTGAACTACGGCAAGGGCGACCGGGCGGACCGGTCGTGGTACGAGTTCCCCCGCGAGGTTGACTACTGCTCGGGAGCGGCCATTTTGATCCGCCACTCCGTCTGGAAGCAGACGGGGGGATTCGACCTCGACTTCGCTCCGGCCTACTACGAAGAGACCGACTTCGCCTTCGCGGCCCGCCGCGCCGGCTACCGCGTGATGTACCAGCCGAAGTCACGGATCTATCACTTCGAGGGGGCCACCTACGGCACGGACGAGAGCCCCAAGAAGCGCTCCCTCATGGACACCAATCGCCGGCGACTCATCACCAAGTGGGCCCCGGAACTCGAACGCCACCTCGCGCCGGCCCTGCGACACCAGGTCGGTCAGGCCTGGCGGAGTGAGCACGGTCGCATTCTGGTCGTCGACTCCAACGTGCCCCAGACCGATAAGGACTCCGGTTCGATTCGGATGTTCGAAATCGTGCGCATCTTGCGCCAGATGGGCTACGCCGTCTCCTTTCTCGTGATGCGTGGAGCCTGCGAGGAGCCCTACACCTCGGCGTTACGCGACCTGGAGGTTGAAGTACTCGACGGTCGTTCGAACTACGGGCCGGAGATTGCCCGTCTCGGACCGGCCCTCAAGTTCGCCATCTTGTCTCGCCCTGAAGACGCCATCAAGACCGAAAAGTTGGTGCGGAGCTTCGCGCCCCAGGCCAAGGTCATCTACGACACCGTCGACCTGCACTACGTCCGCGAGGCCCGTCGAGCCGAAATTGAGAACGACCCCACCATCGCCACCATCGCCGAGCGGTTTCGCGAAACCGAGCTCGGTCTGATCGATCGCTGCGACGCCACGCTGGTCGTGACCGACACCGAGTTAGGCGTTCTGGCCGAAGCGGCTCCGGGTGCCGATGTTCGCGTCGTCTCCAACGTTCACTCGTCGTTACCTCGCGTGCACGGCTTTAGCGAGCGTCGCGACATCATGTTCGTCGGTAACTTCAATCACTTGCCGAATCGTGACGCCGTGGTTTGGTTCGTGGAAGAGGTCTTCCCGCGGGTGCGCGCGGCCATTCCAACGGTCGAGTTCAACGTGGTCGGCTCGCACCTGCCTGATGAGATCGCGGTCCTCGCTCGTCCGGGGGTCAACATCGTGGGCTGGGTGCAAGACCTCGGACCGCTCTACGACGCGGTTCGTCTCGTCGTGGCCCCGCTGCGTTACGGGGCCGGTATTAAGGGCAAGTTGGGGGAGAGCGCATCACACGGCGTGCCCTTCGTCTGCACCACCATCGCCATTGAGGGCACCTTGATGGCGAGTGGCCGCGACTGTCTCGCCGCCGACGATTCCGAGGGCTTTGCCGACGCCGTTATCGCGCTCTACGGTGACGAGGCGACGTGGGAGACGATGTCGACAAACGTCCAGCGGGCCATTGATGCCCAGTGCGCTCCGGACGTGGCTCGAGCCGCATTAGAGGCTCTCTTTCGCGACTTAGACGCGTAGAGATTCGTAAGCGTGGAGTCCCAGGCGCCGAATATTTTTCTACCTGTGAAGTAGCATCGCACCAGACGGTCATTGAAAAATGCAGACAACTACCACTCGGCGGGAACGCAGAAAACTGACCCCTGGTCAACGTGTCGACAAGGCGTTGGCGTGGGCTCCTCTTCAGTTTGCGATAGTCGGCATCGTGGCCCTCGTGAGTCGGCTCGCTCTCTTCCCCTCGGCTACGGGGGGAATCTATTTCTCCGACTCGTGGGACTACATCGTCAACGCCTCGGGGCGAGCGGGGAGTCCCTCGCGGTTCCATTCACCCTTTATCTATCGCGTGTGGAACGTCGGGACCGTGGGGCACCCCGACGCCGTCTCCGT
This sequence comes from uncultured Acidimicrobiaceae bacterium, assembly GCA_937894805.1. Lineage (GTDB taxonomy): Bacteria > Actinomycetota > Acidimicrobiia > Acidimicrobiales > RAAP-2 > RAAP-2. Next base: position 5,651 of record CALAYR010000180.1, read on the forward strand.
GCTCTGGTTCCAGCTCGCGTTGGGGGTGTGCACCACCTTGATTGTCTTTGCCATCGTGCGGCTCTTCACGGAGAAGAAGTTGGCCATGGTCTGGGCGTTGCTCTGTTCCCTGCTGCCGGCCCAACTCTTTGCGGAACACAGCTATCTCACCGAGACAGCGTCGACCTTCCTGATCGCGCTGGCCGTGATGTGTCTCATCTTTATTACCCCCAAGCGTTCGTTGGTGAGCAACGCGTCGCTGGCCTTCGTGGCCTTCGCCGCCGCCGGCTGCATGGTGGCCGTCCGCCCCGCCCTCCAAGTGGTGGGACTCACGCTGTTCGCCTCCATCGCCTACCGCCTCGTGCGCATCACCATCAGTGGGCGGGACGTGAGGATGCGGGTAACGCAAAAACTCGCCATCGTGTCGGTCGGCTGCGTCATCGGCCTGTTGCCCTGCGCCAATCTGGCCTCGTGGTACGACGCGGCCTACAACAGCTACTCGATTGCCCCCGGCCAATCGATTGACCTCTTTGCTCGATGGGGTTCGCTCGTTCCCTGTAGTGAGGCTTCGGCCCATGAGGGCATCGTGCGAGAGGCCGTGCTCGAAGTCTGCGATCAGCCCTTCGCGTCGATGCCCGGATCGGGCACCAACACGATTTGGAATGGTGATTCGAGTCTGGGCTGGCTCATGCAGTCGACAACTCCCCAGGTTGCCGAAGAGTTGGCGCTGAAGAGAATCGCGATGCGAGCAATGACCAGCCATCTTTCGGCGGTGATCGGTGAGATGACTCGGTCCGTCGTGTGGCAGCTGAGTGGGCCACCGTACGTAGCCTCGGACCTCTATCACAATGGTTCGCAGT
>CALAYR010000181.1 GCA_937894805.1 uncultured Acidimicrobiaceae bacterium
ATTGGTCTCGGTCACAAGATTCGCGCCTACGCCCTGCAAGAAGAGGGGCACGACACCGTTGATGCCAACCTCGAACAGGGTCTACCCGTGGACTCTCGCGAGTACGGCATTGGCGCACAAATCCTCGTCGACCTCGGTATTGGCGACTTGCGAATCATGACCAACAACCCCGCTAAGTACGGCGGACTCGACGGATTCGGCCTCAATATCGTGGAACGCGTCGCGATTGAGTCGATTCCGACTGAGCACAACATCAACTACTTACGTACCAAGCGGGAACGTATGGGTCACTTCTTGGAGAATCTCGATGACAAGCAGTAAGGACACGGAACTCGATCTCGCAGTTGCGCAAGCGGAGTCCGCTCGCGCTGGCGAAGTGCTCAACGGTCCACATCAAGGCCAAGGTCTTCGTATCGCTTTTGCCTGTGGCAAGTTCAACGGCGGCATCACGACACGACTCCTCAAGGCCGCACTCGATGCGCTCGAGGAAGCAGGTGTCGCCAAGGCCGACATATCAATCGCCTGGGCTCCTGGAGCCTTTGAACTCCCGCTCCTCGCCAAGGCCTACGCCACCGCCTCTCGTCCTTACGACGCCGTCATTACGCTCGGCGCCGTTATTCGCGGTGACACCGGGCACTACGACGTGGTCGCTGGCGAGTGCGCCCGTGGTGTCCAGGATGTCCAGCTGGCTACCGGCGTTCCGGTGATTTTTGGCGTGCTGACAACCGACACTATTGAGCAGGCACTCGTTCGTTCGTTGCCGGACGAAACCAACAAGGCCCGCGAATCGGCCCACACGGCTCTTGAGATGGCCAACGTGCTGCGGAGTGGCTCGCTCGGCGCATGAGCACGATCGCGGGAACCGTTACGGCCTTTGACGGCCAGCGCGGCGATGGCTGGATCACTTCTGAACAGGGCGTGAAGTTCTACTTCCACTGCGTGGCGATTGGCGATGGAACGCGATCGATTGCAGTTGGCGCGAGCGTGACCGCAACCCGTCGGGTGGGACTTTTGGGCCGCGATGAGGCCGTAAACGTTTATTCGGTCGGTATCTGACCGCTCGAGGCCCGCACGAAGGCCATCTGAATCTGGGTGAGGGCTTCACGGATTAACTCTGACGGCTGACCCAATCGAGTCCCGGTGGCGTCAACCACGCCACCAACGGCGTCAATCAGGAGCTGAGCTTCAGCCAGGCGTGGGGGATCGTCAGCCAGGTGAATAGTGGCCAATTGCAGCATGTGGTAGAGGTGGTTGCAAACCACGACGTCGACGGGGGCCTCCCGCAAGGCTCTCAAATCCTCATCGCTGAGCATTTCGGGGGAATCTTCGTCGTATTCGAACTCGTCTGACATGCCTGCTAACCTAATCGGGCAGTTCACAGCAAGTGGAGCTACTCGTTAGATCCCACCTGGCCACTTCAAGTGCGCCAGTGTCGATACGAACAATGTTCGCCTCGCTTGCCGTGGCGTCGCCGTCGGCGACGTTCGAGTGCAAGGAGAGAATTATCGCCGCACCTACCACCGACCACCGCGTCAACGAACGCATCCGGGTCGAAACGATTCGTCTGATTGACCACGAAGGCAATCAGCACGGCATTACTACTGTCCGCGAGGCCCTAGTAATGGCCCGCAACCTGGACTTAGACCTGGTGGAGATTGCTCCAACAGCTAATCCGCCAGTTTGCCGAATCATGGACTACGGAAAGTTCAAGTTTGACGAGGCGCAAAAGGCCAAGGAGTCGCGTCGTAAGAGCGTCAACGTTGGACTCAAGGAGATGAAGTACCGTCCCAAAATTGGAAACGGCGACTTTGACACTAAGACCCGCCTCGTTGAGAAGTTCTTGGCCGAAGGTCACAAGGTGAAAATCACGATTATGTTCCGCGGTCGAGAGATCGCCCACCCCGAACTCGGTGCTTTGATCTTGGATCGAATCATTGAGCGCGTAGAGGGCAAGGGTCGCGTCGAGGCAGCCGCCAAGAGCGAAGGACGCAACATGATCATGGTTTTGGGCCCCGATAAAAAGGGCAAGCCCAAGTCGGCCGAAGCCGGAGACTCTCCGGAGACTCCAACCCCCGCAGTAGTGACCAAATCAGCAGCAGTGACTGAAACAGCAGTAGTGACCGAAACAGAAGAGAGTTAATAATGCCAAAGATGAAGACTGACAGTGGCGCTAAGAAGCGCATCAAGGTGACCTCAACGGGCAAGCTCCGCCGCCGTAAGGCATTCCGCGGACACTTGCTCGAGAGCAAGTCGTCGGTGCGTACGCGCCGACTGGGCCGTGAGGCCGATGTCTCGCCAGGACAGGCGAAGAACATCAAGAAGTTGATGGGTCTGTAGGAACGAAAAGGTAGAGGAGAAACACCATGGCACGCGTAAAAAGAGCAGTTCACGCTAAGAAGCACCACAAGGCCGTACTGGAGTCAGCGAAGGGTTACTACGGCGACCGTAGCCGTACCTTCCGTGCCGCCAACCAGGCCGTACAGCACGCAGGCGTTTACGCCTTCCGTGACCGTCGCGCACGTAAGGGCGAAATGCGTCGACTCTGGATCCAGCGCATTAACGCTGCGACCCGTGAGCACGACATGAGCTACAGCCGCTTCATTGCGGGTCTGAATGCCGCCGGTATTGAAGTAGACCGTCGTTTGTTGGCCGAATTGGCCGTCACCGACAGCGCCGCTTTCGGCGCAATCGTGGAGCAGGCTTCGGCCGCCCTCGCTAAGTAGGTCATCATCGAACCGCTGGGGTCGACGCATCAAAAGATTCGTCGGCTCCGGCGGTTGGTGACCAAGCGCTCCCTTCGTTGGAGTGAAGGTGTCTGTGTCCTCGAGGGACCAGACCTGATAGAAGCCGCCCTCGCGGCCGGCATCGAATTTGAGGGTGTCTACGTCGCGAACGAAGCGACATCCAAGTTTCTGACGCTCGTTACGAGGCTCGAAGATGCCGGCGTCCGAGTCTTCTCGTTGGAGTCTGGGGTCATCGAAAAGATCGCCGACGCCACTACGCCTCAGCCAATCATCGCCTCCATCCGCATGCCTGTGGCGCACCTCGAAGATATCGAGCCGGCGGGGACTGTAATTGTCCTCCACGAGGTGCGAGATCCCGGCAACGTGGGAACAATTATTCGCTCGGCCGACGCTTCAGGCGCTTCTGCCGTCGTTCTAACTGGTCATAGCGTCGACCCCTTTAACCCCAAGACCCTGCGAGCCACCGCCGGGTCAATCTTTCACCTACCCGTTGTCTTGTGCGAATCGCTGGAAGAGGTTCTCGCATGGTTCCACCGAGGGGGAGGCGTTTCGTATGCGACTGTGGTGCGTGGCGGTGAGAATCTCGACGAGATAGCGCTGCCCGCCAACCATCTCTTCGTGCTCGGCAATGAAGCCGAAGGTCTTAGTGAAACCGAAAGTGCACTGGCAACCTACGGGGTAACAATCCCCATGAGCGGCAAAGCCGAGTCTCTCAATGTCTCGATTGCGGCGGCGCTCACCCTCTTTGCCGGACAACGCGCACGTCACCGAGTGCGCTAGGGCCTTGCCTCTAACATTGACCTCATGAACAGCCCGCTTGATCAACTCGAATCGCTGGTGGCCGAAGCCATAGCGAGCGCCGAGGCGGCGGTGCGTGCCGAGGATCTGCGGCAGGCCGAACCTCTCCTGATCGGCAAGCGTTCACCCTTTGTCAACCTGCAAAAGACCCTGGGTGGCCTCGAGCCCGAAGAGCGCAAGAGTGCTGGCGCCAAGCTCCAAGAGGCTCGCCGTCGGGTTGAAGAAGTTTTCGCATCACGGTTAACCGTTCTCGAGGCGGCGGAGAAGTCGGCACGGTATGAAGCTGACCGCCTGGTGCTCGGTGACGTGGTGGCCAGTCGCGTTCAACTACCTCTCTCGGCCGGACACCCCGGTGTCGTAGCGATTACTCAGCAATCACTCGAAGACGTCTTTGTGGGAATGGGCTTTACCGTCGCTGAAGGTCCAGAAATTGAAACTGACTGGTACAACTTCGAAGCGCTCAATATCCCTCCGGCGCACCCCGCTCGTGGCATGTGGGATACCTTCTATCTCGATCTGGGAGAGCCCGAGACTGTGCTTCTGCGGACGCACACCTCACCGACGCAGATTCACTTAATGGAAGCCGCGGTCGCCGCTGGGACTCTGCCAATTCACGCCGTCATGCCCGGTCGTTGCTTTCGCCGTGACACGCCGGATGCCCGCCACCTGGCGGCCTTTCACCAGATTGAAGGGCTCGTTGTTGACCGGGGAATCACCTTCGCCGACCTCGCTGGCGTTATCGAGACTTTTACCAAGGCGTACTTCGGTCCCGACATCGCGTCACGACTCCGGCCGGCCTATTTCCCCTTTACTGAGCCGTCAGCTGAATTTGAAATTACCTGCACAATCTGTCGTGGCTCTGGTTGTCGCACCTGCTCGCACACGGGTTGGATCGAACTCGGTGGTTGCGGAATGGTAGATCCTGCCGTCTTTGCGGCAGTGGGGATTGACCCTGACGAATTCAGCGGTTTTGCCTTTGGCTTCGGCATTGACCGATGCGCCCAGATGCGTCACCAGATTGCTGACATGCGCGCACTGACCGACAATGACATCCGCTTTCTAAGGCAGTTCTCATGAAGGCCTCGCTCTCCTGGTTGCGTGACCTCGTAGAGCTCCCCAATGACATTGGGCTCATTCGCGACACGCTCGATGACCTCGGACTCGTCGTTGAAGGCATTGAAGAAGTTGGTGCCGGCCTCAGCGACGTGGTGGCCGCGCGAGTAGATGAGATTCACGCCATCGAAGGCGCTGATCGTATTCGTCGGGTCATTGTCGATGCCGGCAACGGACCGCTGCAAATTGTCTGCGGTGCCATGAACTTTGAGGTGGGCAACTACGTTCCGCTAGCGCCCGTGGGCGCCGTGTTACCCGGTGACTTTGCCATTGCTGAGCGCAAAATGAAGGGCATCGTCTCGTACGGCATGCTCTGCAGCGGCCGTGAACTTGGCATCGGTGACGACCATGCCGGACTCTTGATTCTTGATACCCACGCCGGTGTGGCCCCCGGCGTTGCACTGACCGACCTTTTGGGTATTGAGCAAGACTTCATATTTGATATCTCACCTGAGGGCAATCGTCCCGATGCGTGGAGCATGCTCGGAATCGCACGTGACCTCGCATCGCGCTTTGGCGCTGACGTTCTTGACCCAGCTTCTGCCATTTCGATTGATGGTGGTTCGGCGACTGCTTCGGCCGCCATTACGTCGGGCGAACTGTGCGGAGCGCTCGATGTCCTAGAGCTCAGTGGCGTACTCGTTGGTGATTCGCCTCGCTGGCTGCAGCGTCGGTTGGAGCAGGCGGGAATGCGAGCCGTAAATAACGTCGTTGACGCATCCAACTACGTCATGCTCGAACGTGGTCAGCCTACGCACCCTTATGACGCTGCGCTGGTAGCGGGCCAGCACATTGGGGTCCGACAAGCTCGCAACGGCGAGGTACTGAAGACTCTTGACGGCACTGAGAGAACGCTCGGTCAGCCCGGGCGTGGTCTTGGCGACACGGGAGTTGACTGCGTCATTGTTGACGGCAGCGATACCGTGATTGGGCTCGCCGGCATTATGGGCGGAGAGTCGAGCGAAATTCGCGCCACCACCACCAACGTGTTGTTGGAAGTGGCTTTCTTTGATCCAATGACAATCGCTCGAACCAGCAAGCGCCTAGGTCTGCGGTCAGAAGCTTCGCATCGATTTGAACGTGGTGTTCACTTCCAAGGTCGTCGCGAGGCTGCGGCACGGTTTGTCGACCTCTTGCGTGAAACTTGTCCGGACCTGCGTGTCGCGGCCCATCATGAAGCTCTCGGCACTCTGCCGGTTCTCCCGACGATCGCCATGAAGGCCAGTGATGTGCTGGCACTCCTCGGTACTGAAATCTCTCTTGAGGAGTGCGCTCGTTTTCTGGAGGCCATTAACTGCACTGTCGTGCAATCCGGGGACCAGTTGGAGGTCAGCGTTCCTTCATCTCGCCTCGACGTCCGTCACGGCGCACTCGGTCGTGCCGATCTCATTGAAGAAATCGCACGGCTGTACTCCTATCGCCGACTCCTTCGCCGCACTCCGACCTGGGCCGCACCTGGGGGACTCTCCTCGCGTCAGCAGACACGACGTTTGGTTCGCTCTATTGCGCTTGGCCTCGGCTGGAGCGAAGCCTGGACTGCGTCGCTGATAAGTGAGGAAGATCACGCCCTCACACACGCAGGGGATCCGGTTATCAGAGTTACCAACCCCCTCGCATCTGAAGAGTCGATTTTCCGATCCTCGGCCCTTGTTGGATTGGTCCGCGCCTGGCTTCGGAACGCCGATCGCGGTTTTGCTAATGAGGCCATCTTTGAAATCGGCGTCGTCGCTCAGCACCCCGAGGTAGCTTCGGCCCCCCGTGCGGCGCGCGGTGGAGAGGCGGGAGCGACATCACTGCAACTCCCACACGAACGTGAAGTGGTCACGGCCGTGCTCGGCCGCGACGGCGACGACGCACAGAGTGCCGTTGCGAGCTGGTCGGTTATTGCCGATCGGCTCGGCCTACTTGAAGTGGAAGTCCGCGATGGTGAGGCGCCACTTGGCTGGCACCCGACTCGATACGCCGATCTCGTTGACGTAGCCACGGGCGCCGTGGCGGGTCGCGTGGGCGAAGTCGATCCCGCTCTCCTCGAGGGCCTTGCGAGCCAACAGCTCTCCGGCCGACGATTGGGGCTCGTAGAGCTGGACTTCAGCGTCCTCGTCGAGCCGACCAAAATCTTGCGACGCGACGTGAAGACGCCGGTACCTAGCCGATTCCCTTCGGCGAACTTCGACCTCGCCCTCGTCACGCCGAAGTCGGTCTCGGCCCTACGACTCCGCTCCGCGCTCCGCGCCGCATCGGACGTCGTGGAGTCAGTGGAGCTCTTTGACGTCTACCAGGGTGCCGGTCTTGCGACGGATGTTCGCAGCTTGACGTACGCGATCCGCCTCAGTCGCGAGGATGGGACGTTGAGCGAAGAAGCGATTTTGGCCGCACGGACCGCGCTGCTGGAAGCAGCTACACAGCTGGGTGCGACTCTTCGCTAACCAGCTTTGTCGCCGAGGTGGCAAAGATTGACCCCGCCACAATGATGGGGAAGCCAATCATCATTCCCGCCGTCAGAGGCTCATGGAGAAAAATCACCCCCAGTCCCACCGCAATTGCCGTATTGAGGTAGGTCACCACCGTGCTGCGGGCTGGACCGACCTCTTTTATGAGCGCAAAAAAGAGCAGGAAGGCCCCAATGGTGCAGAAGAGGGCGAGTGCAATGAGGGCGAGCCAGGTGGTGCCGGAGACGTGATTCGGCCAGCGGGCTACCCCAAGTGGGGCGTACACGGCCGCCACAAGGGCGACGCTCACCGCGACAACGCCCAAGCCTGAAACCTCGGTCAATTTGGTTGAAATCACCTGCGGTCCGCCGGCATAAC